>DASYOF010000105.1:0-3931 GCA_036007995.1 Thermoplasmata archaeon | reverse complement strand
ATGGCGCGACGGTCGCGAAACGCAAGTTCACCGTGGTCCTCGACTGCGGCAACGGCGCCTCGGTCCCGACCAGCCCGACGTTGCTCCGGAACCTCGGTTGCCGGGTCGTGACCCTCAACGGCCACGTCGACGGGACGTTCCCCGGTCATCTCTCGGAGCCGACGGAGGCGAACCTCGTCGACCTCATGCGGACGGTTCCGGCGATCGGGGCGGACCTCGGGATCGCCCACGACGGCGACGCGGACCGGGCCGTGTTCGTGGACGCCGCCGGGACCTACGTGCCGGGCGAGCTCACGCTGACGCTGCTGGCCCGGGAAGCCGTTCGGCGGGCGAACGGGGGCACCGTCGTGACGCCCGTCTCGGGCCCCCAGAGCGTCGAGGACGTCGTCCGACCGCTCGGTGGGGAAGTCGTCTACACCCGGGTCGGGTCGCCGGTCGTCACCCGGGAGATGCTGCGACGCCACGCCGTCTTCGGTGGCGAGGAGAACGGTGGGCTGATCTTCCCGGGATTCCAACTCGCCCGGGACGGCGGCATGACGGCGGCCGCCGTGCTCGACTACCTCGCGCGGTCCGGCGAGACGCTCCGCGACGCGGTCGCGACGCTCCCGAAGTACGCGCTCGTGAAAGAGAAGGTCGAGTGCCCGATGGCGATCCGCGAGCAGGTCCTCGCGGCGGTCGGAATCGCGGTCGGCCGGGACGGCGCCCGGATCGAGACGATCGATGGGCTGAAGGCGTACTATTCCGACGGCTGGGTCCTCCTGCGACCGTCGGGAACCGAGCCCCTGATCCGCGTGTTCGCCTCGGCCAAGCTCCGGCCTCGGGCCGAAGCCCTGGCGCACGAAGGGGTCGAGCGGGTCCGGGCGGCGATCCAGGCCGCGAAACCCGACTAGTTCTCCGGCCGAAGCCGACGGCGTCGAACGAGGACGACCGCCGCTAGGGCGACCGCCCCGCCCACCGCGGCGATGCCGACCAAAAGGTCGAGCGGGAACGGAGCGGCCGAGCCGTTCGCGCCCGTCACCGTCAGATTTGCTTCGAGCGGAAGGACCGCGCCGGCCGAATCGTTCACCCACACCCGGAAGGTTTCCGGCCCCACCCCGGACAGCGTGAGGTTCCAGACGCTCACGTTGCCGTCGTCCGACGCGTAGGTCGGTCCGGAACCGTTCGGGGACCTCCACGCGTACGAGTAGGGGGGAAGTCCGCCGGAGACCGTGACGCGGAGCTGGATCGGCGTTCCCTCGGAGCGGGTTGCCGTCGGAGAGCCTTCGAGCACGAGGTTCGCCGTCGGCGAGGTTCCGACCTCCACGGCCGTCCCACCGGACGTGGTGATCCCGAGCGCGTCGACCACCCGGACCGTCGCCACATACGTCCCAGGGCCGGGATACGCGTGGAGGACGGCAAACGAGCCGGTGGGACCCCGGCCGACGTCCGGGGCGGACCCGTCTCCGAAGTCCACGGCGTATTCGTAAGGCGAAATCCCGCCCGTCACGTTCGCCAGGAACGAGATCGTCCGTCCGGCCCCGTCCGTCCGGTTCGGGGAGGCGTTCAGCCCGGCGGCCGGGGCCGCCACGACGACCAGCGGGGCGGAGCCGGTCGCCGTCGCCCCAGCGGCGTCGCTGACGTTGACGACCACCGTGGTGGCCCCGGGAGCGGTCGGTCGACAGTCGAGCTGGGGAACGCTCTCGGACAAGCAACCCGTAGGGAGCCCAGAATACGCGTAGGTGAGCGGGGGAATCCCCCCTCCCGCGACGGTGTGAAAAACGACCGGGCTCCCCGAATCGTCCGCGCCAATCGGCGCGCCCCCTTGGCCGAGAGCGGGGGCGGTCCCATACGGGACGAGCGCGGCGATCTCGGGGACCTGCGAGAACGCGTCGAGAGTGCCCGAACCGTAATCGGAGACGACGAGCTGGTCGTTGCTCGGGTCGATCGTCAGACCATCGGGGGCTGGGCCGGCGCTGAGGGTACGGGGCACGCCGTGGATCGCTGATGGGATCGTCCCATTGAAGACCGCGATCGTTCCGTTCAACTCGTCCGCCACGAGAACGGCCGTCCGACCGGCATCGAAGGCGACCGCGGACGGGGACCCACCCAAGTTGGTCTGGGCGACCACGCTCGCGTTGGTCTCGTTCACGACGAAGACCGTCCCCCCGGACGCGGCGACGTACGCCGCCCCATCGGCCGCGTCGAACGCGAGGGCGATTGGGACATCGCCGCCCGCCGCGGCGCCGGCCGGGCCAAGGGCCACGGTTCGGAAACTGCCATTCGCCGGGTTCAGCCACCGCAGCGAGGACACCGAGGAGGCGCCCAGGTCCGGCCGCAAGACCGCGACGTCGCCGGTCGTGGGGTCGACCGCAAGACCGTCGAGGGGCCCGCTCCAGGGCGTAGCGGGAGAACTCACATTCCAAACGCCGGTTCCGGAGAGATTCGCGGCGTGGAATCCCGCGACTTCCCCGGTCACGGAGGAGTAGTACACGAGCGAGCGTACCGGATCGTCCGCCACCGCCACGGGCGAGAACGGCAGGGACAAGTTGTGCAGCCACGCCCCGGAGGCACCCGAAAGGACCGTCCCTGCGCTTTGCAACCGCTCGGCCGTGAACAGCCGATCCGTAGTCGGATCGTACGCGACCCCGGAGAGTCCCGAACCGGTTGAGGAGGCCGCCGGAGCCACCGGATTGACACCCCCCGACGCGGCTCCGACGCTCGGCGCGATGGCGTCGAGCTGGTCGGGTCCAGTGCCGCTGACCGGTCCCGCGTCGTACGAATTCACGACGTACACCCGGCCGTCGGCGGCATCGTAGACCCCGGATCGCGGCCCGGCTCCGAAATCGATCGTGGACGGCGGTCCCGGTGACGACAGGTTGACCTGGCTCGCGAACACCTGGCTGGTCGTGCCGATGTAATCGATCCGGCTCTGCGGGTCGATCGCCTGCGTGGACGGTGCCCCGTTGAGGACCGCGACCCGACTCCACCCGCCCGTGGTCGAGTCCCACCGCTCCAACGCCGCGCCCGAGCTGTTCGACAGCGACATGCTGAGGAGCGCCGCGCCGGTCGCCGAATCGACGGCGAGGGATGTCACGGTTCCCGCGGCGGGGGTCGCGTACGTCGAGACGACGTGTTCCGAGCCGGGATCGATGACGAGGAGCTCGTCCCCGGTGCTGTTCGCCGGCGCGACTACCGTGAGGAGCTGGCCTGTTCGATTGTCCCAAGCGAGCGCTCCGGACAGGGGACTCCCCGGCAGGCTGACCGACGTTCCTAGGGTGCTCTCGGTGGTCGCATCGAGCACCGTGAGATTGTCCGAGCCGGAATTGGCCACCCACCCCAGCCCTCCGGCCGGATCGTAGGCGAGGCCCGTCGGGTCGTTGCCGACGGGGAGGAGCTTGACGGCCGACTCGGTCATCGGAGCGAGGACGGTCACGCTGCCGCGGTGGGTGGTGGCGTTGTCGACGAGCGCCCACAGGTTGCCCGTCTCCGGGTCGATGCCGAGGTCCGTCGGATCGCCGCCCAGCGACACCGGCCCCCGTACGGTGTCGAGGTTCGACGCTCGGATCGCCAGGATCGCCCCCGGGCCGCCTCCCAAGGTTTCGGTGAGGAATACTACGCCGAGGGACGGATCGTCCGCGAGAGCCGTCACATTGTCGATCCCCGTCACGACGTCGGTTCCGTTGGTCGTGAGGTTCCGGACGAGGAGCTCGGGAGACCCTCCCGCGGGAGCCGTCGCGAACGCCACCCACAGGGTCCGGTTCGCGGCGAAGTAGAGCAATCGGTCCGGGCCGAGAGGATAGGGGGAGTTCTCGGCGCCGGAGCTCACCGTCGAGTTGGCGAGATTCCAGGTGAAGGCCACGGATCCGAAACTCCCGTTCGAAGGATTCGCCGCGGGACCGACGGCCGGCACCGCGTACGGTCCAGGGGCTTCCCCGAACCACATCGCGGCGAG
>DASYOF010000104.1:0-11757 GCA_036007995.1 Thermoplasmata archaeon | reverse complement strand
ATCCGACGCGCCCACGGGGGGACGGGCGAGGTACCCGGGACTTTCTCCGTAGTTCCGTTACCGTTCGTTGCGGTAATGTCGTCGGAATTACGGGCGGACTTTATATCGGGTTTCCGTGGTTTTACCGATGGCAGTCGAATCGGAGCCGGGACGGAAAACTTCCCAGGGCCGGGAATCGAAATCCGAGAAGTTCCCAGCGGTCCGGACCGTCTCGGACGACGCCGGGAAAGCGCCCCCGCGTTCCGACCCGCGACCGGGGCCGCGGACGGTACGACCGCTGATCCTCCTCCCCACGCTGAACGAGGAAGCCGGCCTCGCGGCCACGCTGACGGAACTCGACGGGGTCACCGGATTCCCGGGAGCCCAGCGACCCGACTTGCTTGTGGTCGACGGGCACTCGGACGATGGCACGCTCCGAGTGGCGGCACAGTCGCACGCGATCGTGCTGATGCAGACGGGACGGGGCAAGGGACGCGCGATCCGTGAGGGCCTCGCCTTCGCCCTCGCGAACGGTTACACCTCGGTCGGGGTCCTCGACGCCGATGGGACCTACCCTGGCGACCGGTTGCCCGCGGTGTTCGACCTCCTCGAATCGGAGGCCGACGTGGTCGCCGGCGTTCGTCGGCCGACCGAACCACCTAGCGTCACCGCGCGAAACCTCGTGCACCGGGTCGGCAATGGAATCTTGAACGTGTGCGCGGCGCAACTCAGCCACGGTCCAATTCTGGACGTCTGCACCGGCTTCTGGGGGGTTCGGTCGTCCGTCATTGACCTTCTGCAACTCGAGTCCGATGGGTTCGAAGTCGAGTCCGAGCTGTTCGTGAAATCGGTGCGGCGACGGCTGCGGATCGTTCAGATCCCGATCGACTATCGGCCTCGAATCGGGGAGGCGAAGCTCCACGCAATCCGGGACGGGAGCCGGATCCTCCGGTCGATCGTCCGCCACTCCCTCGCCTCGATGACCGCGGCCCCTATGCCGGAGCGCCGCCGGAAGGTTCCGGTTCGGACGCCCGCCCTCGTTCGCAACCTGACGACGGTCCTGTACGCGTTCCAGGCGGATTCCATCGTGATCGCCAGCGGATCCGCACGACGTTCCGAAGCGATGCTGGTCGCCACGTCCCTCCGACAATACCGCCCCGATGTCGCGGTCACCACGGAGGTCGCGGAGCCCGCGGGCTCCCTCTCTTCGGCGACAAGATCGGAAGGGCGCGACGCGGGAGGCTCGGAGGGTCGCCTCCTTCGTGTGTCGTTGCCGGGTACGGAGGACGGTGTCCCCCCGGGCTCGGCGTTCGTCAGCGTGCTCCCGGCGGGACGGACGATCCTCGTCCAGTCGAAGCCGGAGGTTGGCACGTCGGCGGCTCCCGACTCGCCGATGGCCGAAACGCCGCTCCCCGAGCGAAGCGCGGTTCGCAGCCCGGGCCCCCTCCGAATCTTGGGGGCGACGTTGGATCCCTCCGGAATCCAGCGCGAGATCGCTCTCGTGGCTGCCAACGGGTCGGCGGCGCCGGTCGACCTGTTCGTGCTCCGGACCCCGGTTCCCGCGTCCGGCCCGCCGACGGGGTTCGATTCCGTGCCCGAGGCTCCGTATCGCGAACCCTCGACGAACTCGCTACGGATCGCCGGGAGCCGCTGAACGATGTCCGCCGCCAGGATCCCGGGACCGAGCACGTCTGAAACTCGGACGGCCCCGCGCCTGTTCGGCACCGACGGCATCCGTCAGGTCGTGGGCCGGGAGATGACTCCGGTGTTCGTCGCCGAGGTCGGGTCCGCGATCAGCACGTATCTCGACGGCCACGGGGACGTGCTGGTCGCCCGGGACTTCCGGACCACCAGCGAGGCGATGGCGCGGATCCTCGCGGGCGCTCTCCAGATGAACGGGGTCAATGTCCGGGAGATGGGTCCGATGCCCACGCCGTGCCTGCAGTTCAACATCCGCGCGCTCGGCGCCCATATGGGGCTCACCGTGACCGCGTCCCACAATCCGACGGAATTCAACGGGATCAAGGTCACCGGGCCGGCGGGGACCGAGATCCCCCGGTCCGCCGAGGAGTTCATCGAACGTTCGGTTTTTGAGCACGAGTTCGTCCGGGCGGAATGGGACCGGGCCGGGACGGCCCGGACCGATCACGACGGCATCGACCGGTACGTTTCGTCCATCCTCCACCACGCGGACGTGGCCGCGATCCGCGCGGCGAGTCCTCTCGTCGTCCTCGACCCGGGGAACGGCACGAGCGCGGTGACCAGCCCGAACCTCCTCCGGGAGCTCGGCTGCCAAGTGATCACCCTCAATGCGAACCCCGATGGCCATTTTCCCGGACGGCCGTCCGAACCGAACGAAGAGAACCTCTGGGCGCTTCGGAAGGCCGTGGTCCACTTCGGCGCGATGCTCGGGATCGCGCACGACGGCGACTCGGACCGGGCGGCGTTCGTCGATGAACGCGGTCAATTCTTGCACGGCGACGTCACGATGGCCCTGCTGGCGCAGCAGCGTTTGCGCGAACAACCCGACGGGGTGGTGGTGACGAGCGTCACTTCCTCGACGATCGTTGAGGACGTCGTCCGGCAGGAGGGCGGAACGGTCGAGGTCACGCGATCCGGCTCGCTCCCGGTCGCCAAGCGAATCTACGAGCGGAAGGCGATTTTCGGTGGCGAAGAGAACGGTGGCTACTACTGGCCGGAACACCAGGTCGCTCGTGACGGGCCGATGACCTCGGCGAAGATGGTCGAACTGCTGGTCCACGCCGGAGCGCCCCTCTCCGGGCTCGTCGCCCAGCTCCCCGTCTACTACCTCTCCAAGACGAAAGTCCCGCTCGCCGCGGAGTGGAAAGACCCGGTGCTCGCCGCCGCCCACGTGCGCCTCGAGTGCGAGGCCCAACGACTGGTCACCATCGACGGACAGAAGGCCTACTACGTGGATGGATGGCTCCTCTTGCGCCCGTCCGGGACAGAACCGATCTGCCGGGTCTTCGCGGAGGGTCGGACGCCCGCCCGAGCGAAGGAGCTGATGGACCACGGTGTTCAGATCGTCGTCGACGAAGTGGACCGGCTCGAGAGCGGGCGGTCGGCGGTCGCTTCCTGACCCGTCGGCCGGAAGGTCGAGCGAATCCCCCGCTCCGTAATCGAGGGTGTTCGGCCGGTAGGAAACCAGCCCGGGCCCCCACCGCGTCGCGCGGCAGCGTTCCGATCGCCCGCGACGGACTACCGCCGCGTCGTGCCGCTCGTCACCCCGAGGTGCGGCGCATCGTGGCCGCCGAGTCCTGATAGTGTCTCAACTCCTCCGGACGCGACGGATTCGGCGTTCGGCTTATTAGGCGACCGTTCCCCGTCGACGATTCGGCGGGGCCCCAGTGGGGATCGATAGTTCGGAGTTTCGCCGGCCGCACGGCTGCGCTTCCGGGAGTTTGTCCTGAGCGCGGAGCTTCCGGGTCCACCGCCCGCGACCGGGCCGAAGGTCGCCGACGGGGCGGGGCTCGACCGAACGATGGCCACGCTCGGCTCCGGGACCGCGACGCTGGTGATCTCGACCGCCGCGTTCGTGATGCTCGGATTCCTCGCGCGGGTGACCATCGCGCGGGACGTCTCGCTGGAGCAGTGGGGCGAGTTCTCCCTCGGGTTGGCGCTGTCGAGCCTGCTCGCGATCGTCATCGCGCTCGGTCTGCCGAGCGCGGTCTCGCGCGCGCTCTCCTACGAGCCGGATCTGGAGGCGCGGCGCACCATCGTCCGGATCACCCTCATCGCCTCCCTGCTCTCGGCGCTGGGCGGGTCGGTCGCGGTCTTCCTCTCCGCCGGGGAGCTCGCTCGGGTCTTCCACGACCCCGGGCTCGTCGTCGTCTTCGAGCTCTTCGCTCCCGCGATCGGATTCACCGTCGTCTCGACGGTGCTGGCCGCGTACTTCCAGGGGCTCGAGCGCGTCGCCCCGAACGCGCTGTTCAACATGGCGCTCAACCCCGCGCTGTTCCTCGCGTTCCTCGGTGCGGCCCTCGTGTTCCGAACCGGGTTCCTCGGCATCATGGTCGCCTACTCGCTCTCGGCCGGGGTCGCTTGTGCGGCGATCGGCCTCTACACGTGGCTCCGGCTCCCCCCGGCGCTCGAAGCGAGCCCGCACGCGAGCATGGCGGACCCGACGGGACGCGTCTCGCTGCTCGCGATGACCGTCACGTTGTTCGGCGCCGCGAGCCTGAACCTCTTGACCCAGTTCGCCGACACGCTGATCCTGGGCGTCTACCGGACGACGTCGGTCGTCGGTCTCTACGCGGCCGGCATGACGCTGGCCCGACTTTTTCTCGCCGGGGCCTCCTCGCTCGTGTACATCTATCTCCCGGTTTCGACTCGCCTGCGGCGCGAGCGGGACTTCGACGGTCTCCGCCGGACGTACGTGACGTCCGCCCGGTGGGTGACGGTGATCACGCTGCCGGTGTTCTGTGTCTTCTTCTTCGACCCCGGGGCGACCCTGGCCTTCGTCTTCGGTACCAACTACCAGAGCGGCGTCCTGGCGCTCCGGATCCTGACCTTGGCCGGATTCATCTCGGTCGTGATCGGCCCGGCGAACGCCGGTCTCAGCGGCCTCGGCCATCCGATGGCGAACATGGCGTCGGCCGGAACGTCGCTCGCGCTGAACGTCGGGTTGAGCTTCGCCCTGATCCCGACCTGGGGACTGCTGGGGGCGGCGGTCGCCTGGTCGGTCGCGCGCGTCGCGTACACCGGGCTCTGCCTCGCGTTCGTGTGGCGGGTCTACGGCATGACCCCGTTCGCCGGGCGGTTCACCCGCCCGCTCCTCGGGTCGCTCGCCTTACTGACGCCGGTCTGTCTCCTCGTGCCGGTCGCGCCGGGCTCCTTCGTCCTCTTGATCGCGCTCGTCGCCCTCGGATTTGTGGTATGCCTGCTGATGATCCCCGCGACCCGGTCGGTGGAGCACGCCGACCTCGTGCTCTATCGGGCCGTGCAACACAAGCTCGGGCTCCGTCTCGTCTGGCTCGAGCGGTACCTCGAGTCGCACCAGGCGAAGGGCGGCGTGCTGCCCGCCCCGGCGCCCGGATAGCCCGCGCGATGCCTCATCGGTCCTCCGGGAACGTCCGGAGTTGCGAGTCCCATGGTTTTCGTCCGGACGAGATGGCGGAATGCGCGGAAGGACGAAACGTCGTCGGAAGGAACTTATACCCAGGTTACCCCGCAAGACCGTGAACGGCGGCGACAGCACCCGCGATCCGGGTCCCGTCGTCGTCACGGGCGGCTCCGGCTTCGTCGGTTCGCACCTCGCCGACTCGTTGATCGCGGACGGTCACCGCGTCACGGTGATCGACAACCTCGTCACGGGTCGCGTGCGCAATCTCGAGTCGGCTCTCGCGACCGGTTCGTGCGAGCTGATCCGCGAGGACATCAGCGGTTCTCCGAAGATCCCGAACGATGCCACGGACATCTTCCATCTCGCGTCGCCCGCGTCTCCTCCCGCGTACCAGAAGCGGCCCGTCGAGACGCTCTGGGCCAACGCGGCCGGCACCCGGAACGTCCTCGAGGCCGCTCGGCGGTTGGACTGCCGCGTCGTTCTCGCGTCCACCAGCGAAGTCTACGGAGACCCGGAAGTCCACCCCCAGGTCGAGTCGTACTGGGGGCACGTGAACCCCACGGGCGTGCGAAGCTGCTACGACGAGGGAAAACGGTTCGCCGAAGCGATCTCGATGGCGTACCGGCGCGCGTACGGCCTCGACGTTCGGATCGCGCGCATCTTCAACACCTACGGTCCGCGGATGGACCCGAACGACGGCCGGGTCGTGTCCAATTTCGTCGCTCAGGCGATCGAGCGCCGTCCGCTGACGGTGTACGGCACCGGCGCTCAGACCCGGTCGTTCTGCTTCGTTTCGGACCTCGTTCGGGGTCTTCGGGCGCTCATGGATGCCGGCACGGTTCCGGAGGGCGGTCCGGTCAACCTCGGCAACCCGGCCGAGACCACGGTCCTCGAGCTGGCCCAATTGGTCTCCGAAATCGCCCAGGTCCCACTCCACATCGAAAAACGTCCCGAACCCGAAGACGACCCGCGCCGCCGCTGCCCCGACATCGCGCGCGCCCGGACCTGGCTCGGGTGGACCCCGATCGTGACCTTGAAGGACGGGATCGGAGCGACCCTCGCCGGTTTCCGACTCGAGGTGGGGAGGCCGATTGTCGCTTGATCCGGCCCGCGGGGGGCCTTCCCCGCCGCCGACCGGCGTGATCGGCCTCGGCTACATGGGTCTCGCGACCGCAGCCGCCTTCGCGCGCCACGGGGTCCCGACTTTTGGATACGACGTCGTACCGGAGCGCCGGACGACCGTCCGGGCGGGTCACGCTCCGTTCCACGAGGATGGCCTGGAGGCCCTGATCCGCTCGGAAGTGCGCCGTGGCCGCCTGACGATCGTCGAGAGTCTCGACGAGATCGCGCGACGCGCGAGCGTCCTGTTCCTCTGCCTGCCCACACCGCCCCGCGCGGACGGGCGGATCGACCTCCGGCCGATCCGCAGCGGCGCTCGGCAGCTCGGCCGGGCGCTCGCCAAGGTGAGCGGCTTCCGGCTCGTCGTGGTCAAGAGCACGGTCGTCCCCGGGACCACGGAGACGGTCGTCGGCCCCGAATTGCGCCGGGCGGCGGGGAAAGGGCCGGAGTCGATCGGCGTCGCGGCGAGCCCGGAGTTCCTGGCCGAGGGACGGATGGTGCAGGACGCGCTCCACCCCGACCGCATCGTCGTCGGGACGACCGACTCGCGGGCCACCCGGCTCGTCGAGTCCCTTTACTCGACGTTCGATTCGCCGCTCATTCTGATGACCCCGTCGGCGGCCGAGATGACGAAGTACGCCGCGAACACGTTCCTCGCGATGAAGATCTCCTTCGTGAACGAGCTCTCGCGGTTCAGCGAGCACGCGGGCGTCGACGTGGACGACGTCGTCCGCGGACTCGGCAGCGACCCGCGCGTCGGCGCCCGGTTCCTCGAGGCTGGGCCGGGGTTCGGGGGCAGCTGTTTCTCCAAGGACGTCCAGGCGTTCGTCCGCTCCGCTCGGGACCACGGGGTGCGACTTCGCCTGGCGGGTCAGGTCATGCTCGTGAACGAGGAGCAGACCCGGCACGCCGCCGGCCTGATCCTCGACGCGCTTCCCGGTACCACTCCGCGGGGCACGGCGACCATCCTCGGCCTCGCCTTCAAGGAAGGCACGGACGACCTTCGGGAATCCCGGGCGCTCCCCATCGTCGAGCAGCTGGCGACCCGTGGCGTGACGGTCCGGGTCCACGATCCCGTGGCCTCGGTCAAGTTCCGGGCATGGCTCACCGATCAGAAGCCGTCCGTCCGCGGCCGCGTCACCGTTGCGTCGTCGGTCGAGGAAGCGCTCGACGGCACCGACGTCGCCGCGCTGCAGGTACCGTGGCCTGAGTACCTCGCTTGGACCCGATCCTGGAGCCGCCGAATGCGGCACCCGGTCCTCGTCGACCTTCGACGGGCGTTTCCCGTCGAGCGCGCGCGGGCCGTGGGATTGCAATTGCTCCGTCTCGGCGACGGGCGTCGGCCCGCCGAACCCGAGGGCGCGCCGCGACCGCGAGCTCCCTCGAGCGCCCGGCCGATGGCCGCTGAGGTGGCCCGACCCGCCTCGGTCGGGCCAGAGGTGGTCGGATGAAGGTCGTCATCCCCGCCGCCGGGCTCGGGGTCCGCTTCCTCCCCGCGACGAAGAGCATGCCGAAGGAGATGCTGCCTGTCCTGGACCGCCCGATCATCCAGTACGTGGTCGAGGAAGCCGTTGAATCCGGGGCCGACGACATCCTGATCGTGACGGGCCGCTCCAAGCGGGCCGTCGAGGACCATTTCGACTACAGCCCGGACCACGGCGACCACCACGCGCTCGGCCGCCTCGACGGGCTCTCGGACAAAGCGCACATCTTCTACGTGCGGCAGCGCCGTCCGAAGGGACTCGGCGACGCGGTGCTGTGCGCCGCCCGGCATGTCGGGGCCGACCCGTTCGGCGTCCTCCTCGGCGATACGATCAACGTTTGCGACGTCCCCCTGATGAAACAGCTGTTCGACCGATTCTGGGCGCTCGGCGGCAAGTCGAGCGTCATCGCGGTCGACGTCGTGCCCGACTCGAAAGTCTCCGATTACGGGATCGTCGCGGGCGACGAGGTCTCGCCCGGGGTCATCGAGGTCCGCTCGCTCGTCGAGAAGCCGAGTCTCGCCGAGGCGCCGAGCCGCTACGGGATCACGGGCGCGTACGTGTTCACGCCGGCGGTGTTCGAGTGCCTGCGGAAGACGCCTCCGGGGCGGAACGGCGAGGTCCAGTTGACGGACGCCCTCGTCCATCTGCTCGAGCGCGAGAAGCTGTACGCCGTCACCTTCGAGGGAACCCGGTACGACATCGGCGACCGGTTCCTCTGGCTGAAGGCGAACATCGAGTTCGCGCTCCGCGAACCGATGTACGCCGAAAGGCTGCGGGCGTTCCTCGAGATCCAGTTGGGCCAGCCGCCGATCCGCCCGCCGACCGCCCTCGGGCCGGTCGCCCCGCTCCCGAGCACGTGAACCATGAAGATGCGAGTACGTGAGCCGTTCCCCGGCTCCGCCGGAGGGCGACCGTGACGGTGGCGGCGAGCGCCCTCCCCGCCGCGGAGATCCCGAGCCCCGATTCCCCCGGGTTCCTCGGCCGGGACCGGTCGGCTCCGGTCGATCCCGCCGAGATCGGCGCGGAGAGTCCGCACTACTCCGTCCCCCAAGGGATTTCGCTGGTCATCCCCGCCTACAACGAGGAGCACCGCCTCCGGCCCACCCTGCTCAGTTACCTGCCGGTCCTCCAGTCGCTCCGCGTTCCGTTCGAGGTGATCGTTTCCGTCAGCGGGGAGGACCGCACCTGGGACATCGTCGAGGAGTTCGCTGGCCAGGGGGTCCGAGGGGTGCGCTCCCGTACGCGGATGGGCAAGGGCCGCGCCATCCTCGAGGGATTCCGGCAGGCAAAGCTCCCGATCGTCGCGCTGGCCGACGCCGACGGTAGCGTGCCCGGGTACGAGGTCGGCCGATTGCTCCGGATGGCCCTCGACGAGCCGCAGGTCGTGGTCGCCTCCCGACGACTCGACCGGAGCCGGGTGGAGGTCGGCGAGCCGCTGCCGAAGAAGCTCGCGAGCGACGTCTGGCACGCGATGGTCAAGGTCCTGCTGAATCTTCCGGTGCGCGACGCGGAGTGCGGGTTCAAGGTGTACACCCGGGACCTCGCCCAAATGGCGCTCCGCGACATCGTGGTCACGAACTGGGTGTTCGACCTCGACCTGCTCTACCACGCCAAGGAGTACGGCGCGAAGATCACCGAGGTCGCGGTCGACTACAAGTACGACTACCGGTCGAAGATGCGGCTCGCGCGCGCCGTCGGCCCCATGTTCCTCACCCTCTGGGGGATCTTCCTGGTCAACCGGACGGGACTTCGGCGGTACCTCCCGATGGGGCTCATGCTCAAGCTCCACGGGCGTTTCGGGGCGCACTAGGCCGGCTCCCCGGGCCGGGCGTGCGGTCGTCGCGATGCGTGGGAACCTCGAACCCGCGAGCCGCGGGACCAACCGGACGCCCGGTCCGATTCTCTTGACGGGGAGGCCTGAGTGACCTCCGCGGCCCCATCCGACGTCCCGGCTGCCGCCTCGCCGAGTCCAGCCCCCCGCCGCCAGCGCGGTCGGGTCTCTCGCCGCGCCCTGGTCGTCGTGGTGGTGGTCCTCCTCGTGGTGTCGATCGCGGTCCCGATCGGACTCTACGAGCTTCGGGAGAAGGCCCCCGGATGGGGACCGCAGAGCATCCCGATCAAGCACATCGTCGTGCTGATGATGGAGAACCACGCGTTCGACAGCCTGTTCGGCACCTATTGTCCGTCGGTCGGGCCGAACTGCCCGCAAGCGGTCAATGGGATCCCGAGCGGCACGTGCGTTCCCAAAGACCCTCGGAACGCCTCCGCGGGCTGCGTGCGACCGTACTCGTTCACGGCGGCGAACCTGTCGGCGCCCGACATGTCCCACATCTACAACGCGACTACCGAGTCCATCGACCAGGGGCGGATGGACGGGTTCTACCAGGCGGAGGACGCGGGACTCGAACCGTTCGGGAACTACAACGGGTCGCTCGTGCCGATCGCCTGGGACCTCGCGCAGGAGTACGGCCTCGGGGACGGGTTCTTCTCCTCCGCGCTCTCCTATTCCCTGCCGAACCACTGGTACCTCCTCGCCGGCCAGGCGCCGCCGGTGGCGATCAACGCCGGATTCACGAAGACGACGTTCCGCCACACGTACCTCAACGAGGCGAACAACACGCGGACCGTCCAGGACCTCCTCAACGCCACGCCGGCGGTGACGTGGCGGTACTACGACTGGGCGCTCCCGAGCTACCAGGTCGCGATCAACAACTATCCGTCCGAAGCGTCGGCGTACAACAACTGGAATCCGCTCGCCGCCCGGGCGGAGTCGTACACCTCGTGGTACGTGTCCCATTTCGTCCCCCGATCCGATTTCTTCAACGATTCCGCCGCGGGCAACCTGCCGGACGTCTCGTGGGTGATCCCCGACATCCCGTACTCCGACCACCCGCCCGCGAACCTCACGCTCGGGGAGACGTTCATCGCCAACGTCGTCGACGCGGTGGAGGCGTCGCCGGATTGGAGCTCGACGGCGCTGTTCCTCGCCTGGGACGACTACGGCGGGTTCTACGACCACGTCGCGCCGCACTCGCTCGACGGGCTCGGCCTCAGCGTCCGGGTCCCGCTCGTGGTGATCAGCCCGTACACGCCGGCGGGTCTCGTGGTCCACTCGCTCGGGTACTTCGAGTCGCTCCTGCACTTCATCGAGTGGCGGTTCAACCTCGGTTGCTTGACCGCGCGCGACTGCAACGCCCCGCTCCCGTTCGCGTATTTCCAGTTCAACGCGACCGCGCGGGCCCCCGTGCTGTTCCCGACCAATGCGACCAACGCCACCTATCCGATGTCGCCGACGCAGCTCGCGCTCACGCCGGCGCTGGATGCGGCCGCCCTCGGGGCGATCCGCACCACGACCTGGAACAGCGGCCCGCCGAACCCGAATCTGACCGAGACCGAAGTCGACTGAGCCCCGGCGACGGACCTACGGGCCCGCGACCGGGCGGTCGCGGGGCGGCGTCCCCGCATCGAGGAGACCGTGGATCAGCTCGAGGTAGCCGCGCGCGGTCCGCTCGTACCCGAACTTCGCCTCGACGCGGGCGCGAGCTTCGGCCCCCATCCGACGCGCGCGCGCCGGGTCGGCGAGGAGACTCCGAACCGCGGCGAGGAGCGCCGCCCGGTCGCCCCGGGGCACGAGGACGCCCGAGACGCCGTCCTCGATGATCTCCGGGATCCCGCCGGTGGCGTAGGCGACGACGGGCCGGCCGGCGGCCATCGTCTCGGCCACCACGAGGCCGAACGGCTCGTCCCAGAGCCCCGGCACGACCGCGAGGTACGTCCGGCGGAACTCCGCGGCGAGCTCCGCCCTTGAGAGGTACGGAGTTCCGTCCATCAGATCGTCGCCGGCATAGTTGAGCACCTTGCACCGGACGGTCGGGTCCTCGGCGCGGAGCGTCTTGGCCAGGTCGGCAAAATGGGGGAACCCTTTCCGTTCCTGTCCCGAGCGCGCCACCGGGTACAGCACGGTGCGGGTCGGTTCGTTCCAGGGGGCCGGGTCGAACAGTCCGGCATCGACGCCGTTGTGGATGGCGTGGACGCGGGCGTACCCGGCGCGTCGGAAGACCCCCGCCATGAACTCGCTGTTGGCGGCGATCG
>DASYOF010000103.1:0-1552 GCA_036007995.1 Thermoplasmata archaeon | reverse complement strand
ACGGACCCGGCGCGGCGGTGAACGGGACGACGAGGACGACCGGGCTCCCGGCGACCGTCAACGTCCCGCGCGGGGTCGCCGCCGCATACCCCGCCGGTCCGCGGATCGCGTAGGCGTACACACCGGAGTTGACGTTCGGCCAGTACACCGTCGAGATCGAGATGTTCGGTCCGACGGACGACGCGAGGGTGGTCGCCCGCCCGGTCTCGTTGATCCGGACGGACCACGCACTGCCGGCCGGCAACCCGTGCTCCGTGAAGGTCACCGGGTCCGTGGGGTACCGGAACTGGAAGCTGAAGCACTCGAAGGTGAAGTTGGCCGTGTTCGTCACGCACACCTTCCCATCGTTCCAGTCGTACGTGACCCCGGAGGGATCCGTGGACGCGAACCCCGTCACGGAGAGGTTGGTGGCGTTGACCACGACGGCGTAGAAGGACCCGGCGCCGACCCAGACCGTCCGGTTCGCCGCATCGTAGGCGATGCCCTGCAGGTCCATGAACGGCGCCACCACGGGGATCGTCGCCTGGAGGGAGTCCGTCGCCGAGGCGATCACGCTCAGGTTGTTCGATCCCTCGTTGGAGACGAAGACCGCGCCGGTGGTGTTGTCGAGGGCGATCCCGTACGGCCGGACCCCGACGGCGAGCGTCGCCCGGAGGGCGTACGTCGAGTCGGAGAAGGCGGTCACGGTGTTGTTCTTCCGGTCCGCCACGAACACCTGCCCGTGGACCGGGTCGGCCACGATCCCGAGGGGGCCGCGCCCGACCGTCACCGAAGCGATGACGGCCAGCGTCTTCCCGGAGAGGACGGAGACGTTGTTCGATCCGCCGTTCGCCACGTAGACGTCCCCGGTCCTCCAGTCGTACGTTGCGCCGTAGGGACGGCTCCCCACCCCGATGGACGCGATGGGCCGGTCCGTGCGACCCGAAATGACCGAGACGTTGTCCGACCCGGTGTTCGTCACGAACACCTCGTGCGTGGCGTTATCGATCGCGACCCCGAACGGGTCGTGCCCGACGGTGATCGAGGCGGCGACGGAGTACGAGGATCCGTTGACCGGGATCCGGTCGACGCAATCGCCCGGGGCCGCCACCCACGCGGACCGGTCCGCGGCGTCATAGGCGAGCCACGCCGGCGTCCCGAACCCGCCGGAGCATTGGGAGGTTCGGCGCGACACGGTCCCGAGCAAGTAATGCGGCACGCCGGGCGAGGAGATCCCATATGCGGGATCCCACGCCGTCGACGCGGGGGTGGAGGCGTGCCGGGCCCGGTCCGCGATCGCCGCGGAGGACCCGAGGGGCTCCCCCGACGCTCGAGCGGGGCTCCAGCCGCTCCGAAGGGTGCCCATCGGGGTCGGCAGCGCCGAGACGATCAGCGGGAGGAGCAGGAGCAGGGCGGCGATCGGCACCTTCCATTGGGTCCGTTCGGCCGAGCCGGTCATGGGATCGGAACAGCCCCCGAGCGCGATAACGTGGGAGGGCGTCGACGGAACGACGGCCCCCGGGTCGATCGGAGGCGGCCCGCGGTTCGATTCCGCCAGAACGGCGTCGGCCGG
>DASYOF010000102.1:0-6161 GCA_036007995.1 Thermoplasmata archaeon | reverse complement strand
GCGGGAGGGGCGCCAATTCCCATCCCTCCGCCCGGCACGGCCAGGAGCAGGAGCACGACCGCCGGCCCGACGAGCATCCAGGAGCGGGGTGGTGCGTGCAACACGTTCGTCGAGTCCCTCCGCGGAGCGGGGAACTCGTGGGTGAACTTCCACCTGGTGCGTATTAGTGCGCATAGTGAACTCCGACTGACAGCGCGTGAACGCATCGCACGCGGGACCGGGATCGGCGGCTCCCGATGTTCGGCGCCCCCGCCATCCCGGGCGCGGTCGAGGAGGCGGTCCAGCTCGCCATAGGCCCGGGCGGGGCGGGAACAGGCGGGTCCGTACCCCTCCCGCGTGTCGGGGGCCCGCGCGGGTTGGTGCCGGGGATGCCCCCCGCCCAAGCTCGCCAAGAAGCCAATATAGAAATACGTCCGACGTCCCTTAGGTAATTGTCAGACAAAAACGGGAAGTTGTCTGACAGCCATGGTCGACACGTCGGAGAGGGTCACGGTCCGGATTCCGCAGGACCTCCTCGAGAAACTCAAGGCGATCCAGCAGGCCAAGGGCACCCCGACCATCTCCGATACGATCCGGGAGGGGCTCGAGCGGTTCATCGAGATGAACCTCCCGCCGCCGAACATCCGGAAGGTCGTCGTCGACCTGTCCCGCCAGGACAACCTCCAGCTCGAGGAGTTCGTCCGCGAGGGGAACTCCGTCTCCGTCGATGACGCGGTCCGGTCGGCCGTCCGGGAGTACATCCGGACGCGCCTCGAGACCGCGGCCGCGACCGCGCGCTCGCGCCGCGACAGCGAGAGCGTCGTGGCCGACGGCGGCCCGCCCCCGTAGCGTTGCGTGCAATAGGTGGGGGTACTCGACGACGAGCGGAGGCGAGGACTGGGGTCTACCGAACCCCGCGGAGACGTTCGCCGTCGTCGGCCTCGGCGGGGCCGGAAGCGAAGCGGTCCACGACCTGGTCCGGCTCGGAATCCCCGGGGTCCGGGCGTTCGCCATCAACACCGACGAGCGGCACCTCGCGAAGGTCGACGTCGATCAGCGGATCCTCCTCGGCCGCCGCCAACTGCTCGGACGCGGGAGCGCGGGCGACCGCCCGGCGGTCCTCGACGCGGCGGAGGACGGCAAGGAGGAGATGCTCCGTCGGCTCTCGAAGTTCGAGATCGTGTTCCTCGTCGCCGGCCTCGGCGGCGGTACGGGAAGCGCGCTGCTCCCGTTCCTGGCGCGCGAGCTCCGCCGGGGGGAGGCGCTGCCGGTTCCCGTGGCGTTCCTGCCGTTCCAGGTCGAGGTCGACATGAACTCCCAGCGGCGGGAGAACGCGACCGACGCGATCGGCGAGCTGGAGGAGATGGGCGGACTCGTGCTCGCGCTCGCGAACGAGAAGCTCCGCCGGTTCGAGTCGCTCCCGATGCACCACGTCTTTCAGCTTCGGAACACCTACGTCCACAACCTCGTGACGAGCCTCGTCGACATGGTGGAGGCCCCGAGCCTGCTGAACGTCGACCTGGCAAGCCTCAAGTCGCACCTCGACGAAGCCGGGGTCTCGACGCTCCTCCACGCGGAGTACCACATCTCCGAGCCCGAACGGCTCGTCCCCCAGGCGCTCAGCGAGTCGCTCCTCGACTTCCAGCTCACCGAGGCGCCGTCGGCGCTCTTGCACCTCGACGGCGGGTCGAACTTCACCCTGAAGACTCACGACCGGATCGTGCGGGCGGCCCGGCGGCACTTCGGCGAGCCGCGACGGCTGCTCCTCGGGATCCGGATGCACCCGGAGCCCCGGGAGGTCGTTCGGATGACCGCGGTCGTCGGGGGACTCCGTCCGAAGGCGATCCGGGACGCGATGATGGCTAGCCCAACCCCCCCGCCGTTCGCGCCGCGGGTCACTCGGTAGGTCCGGTCCCTGGCTTGGCGCCGGCGCCCTCACCGACGACCTGGTCCGCGAGGTGGTGGAGCACGTCGACGCACTGGGACGACCGGAGCGACCTCGGGCCGAGCGACCTCGGCGCCGCCGCGGACGCTCGGAGACGCTCGAGCTCCTCCCCCACCGGGTCGGTCGGGTCGCTCAGGACCGCGCGGAACGAGCCGCCCTCGAGGTCGTTCGGCGCGATCGGGGCACCGGTCTCGGTCAACCAGAGCGTCCCGGGCGCACCGAGGAAACGCCCCAACTCCTCGAGCGGGTCGGCCGGTCCGACCAGCAGCCCGGGCGACGCCTCCACGTCCCGGGGGACGCCCGCCGAGCGAACGAGGGCGTTCTTCAGGAGCGCGGCCGTCGACCGCTCGTCCGGGTTGAGAAACTTCAGCCGGCGGCCGTCGAGGACCATCCGGCGGGCCCTCGGCGGTGCCTCGGCCTCGAACAGGATCGTCAGCTGCGTGTCGCGCCGGAGGTCGTTCGACAGCGTGAACGCCGTGGACACCACGCGAGCGACCTCGTCCATCCGCCCGCCGCCACCGGCGAGGTCGTTGAGCGTGAACGCCCCCCCGACCGGGACGCGGTGGGCGAGGATCAGGAACTCCCGCACGCGCGACGGAACCCCGACGGGTCCATGACGGTTCGGGGCGTTCGCCCCGAGCCGGTCGGCCTAGTCCACGACCGGGTGGCGGGGCGCTCGGGGCGGTCCCGGGGGCGGGGCCGGGCGGGCGCTGCCGGGCTGGCCGGGGCTTGCCGGGGAGCGGCGCTCCAGCCACACCTCGTCGCCGAGCTCGTGGTAGACGGCGTGGGCCGGGAGCCCGGTCCCCGTCTCCCCATGGGGGAGGCGGAAGGCACCGGAGCGGGTCGCGCCGGAGGAGTAGATGACGTCGGCCTCGCCGGCCTCGGCCATCGCCTGGGTCTCCTCGCGGGCCAGCTCGAAGATCCGGTCCTTTCGGAACATCCAGTAGTGGATCCGCCACTCGCGGCCGTCGTAGAGCGTGGTCTCGTCCCGCTCGGTCTCGAGGATGCCGGTGTCCTCCAGCATGTAGAACGTGTCGCGGTCGTCCGGCTCGAGGACGTTGTCGATGATCCGCTGGTTGAAGCCGAAGAAGTTGAGGACGTGAGCCGCGATCGCCCGGGCGTCGTCCGGACGCATTCCGTCGTGGCCGACGGAGCGCCGGATCGCCTTGGCGAGGGAGTCGTGGTCGACCGGGCCCATCGAGGCGAGCGCGAGGGTCGTGTCGGTGGGGAGACCGATCCGGGTCCGGGAGACGTCCTCCGGCGTCCGGATGGGGACTGGATTGCGCAGCGTGTAGCCCGACGGTCCGAGCGCCGCGGAAGCTCCGCTCTTCTTCTGCATTGAACCTATGGTAAGAATTCCCGGCTACCCTATATGAATGTTCGGACGTCTTCTTGCCCGGAGAGCCGTCTTAGGACCCCCCGTCCGGCCGACGGATATCCTAGCGCCGGCGGGTCCGGATCGCCCGGCCCAACGCCTCCGCCCGCGGACGCCACTCCTCCCCCTCGATGAGAGCCTCGGAGCGGGCCAGCTCCGCGAGGTCGAGCGGCAGGGGCACAACCGCCTTCGCGAGATATACGTGGGCGAGTCCACCGGTCCCCGGACCCGCCCAGGCGCGGCCGGACCACTCGGCCCCCCGGAACTCGTAGTACTCGGGGGCCGGGAGGAACCAGAGCAACGTGTCGTCCGTCGAACGGGCGTTCCTCGGGGGCCTCGGCGAGGTACGGAGGCCGAGATACTGGAGGACGGGGAGGGGGAGGTTGAACACCCCCTTCTCCGTCGCGAGGGCGGGGGCGAGGTACCGCCCGCGGACGATCTCGATCGGCAAGACGTCGGCGGCGGGCACCCCGCTCACGACACGGACGACGCCCGGGCCCCGACCGAGGAATGCGAGCGTCCGGTTCGAGGAGCCGCGGCCGAACTCCGGGTTGTGCAGCAGGAGGGTCGCGACCTCCGCGGGGAGCTGGAGGTTCAGCCAGGTCGGACGGACCGTGGCGAGAACGACGTACTCCACCGTGGGACCCCCAACTCAGAAAGTCCGACCGCAGTATAAGAAAACTGATGAGACCGGCGCATCGTTCAGCGCCGCGCCGGCGGGGTCCGCTCGAGGGCGTCCACGACGGCCAAGAGGCTCGGCCCGTCGACCGCGACGTCGGCGACCGCCCGGACGTCCGGGAGCTTCGTCCGAAACGCGACCCCGAGGGCCACGTGCGGGAAGATCGCGGCGTCGGCCCGGCCGTCGCCCACGTGCGCGACGTCCCGGGGTCCGACGGCGAACCGTTCGCAGAGCCGTCGCAACCCGCCGAGCTTGTCGGCGGCCGTCCCGACCGGCGGACCGATCCGACCGTGTGTGACGGTCGGCGAGCCGGTGAGCCCGTCCGCCGCGTCGAACCCGAACCGGGTGGCGTACCAGCGGGTGACGTACCCGGGATTGTGGGTCAGGAGGGCGACGTGGCTGCCGAGCCGGTGCAACCGCGCGACGCTCGCCTCGATCCCGTCGACCTTCGGGGTCTCCGAGAGGATCCTCGAGAGTTCCTCCTCCGACGCCCCGTCCGCGATCGCGAGGAGGTTCCGGAGGTGCGCGTCCTCGTCGAGCGCACCCGCCCGGAACGCCGTCTGGGTCGCCCCGTACATCTCGGAGCGGCCGAGACGTTCGGCGACGGTTTCCCAGCCGTGGCCGAGGGTCAACGTGCCGTCGATGTCGAGAGTGACGAGGCGATACGGGAGCTTGGCCACAGACTACGCTCCGCGCCGGCGTTCGCCGAACCCAACGCCCAACAGAATGCCTCCCACGTAGAGGGCGACGAGAGCCACCGCGAGGAACGGGAGGTCCGCGACGAGCGGGCCCGTGAGGTTCGGAGCCAGCAGGAGCGCCGCGAGGCCGACGAAGGTCAGACCGAGGCCGAGGACGATCTTCCGTTGCCGACGGATCCGCCGCGTTTCTTCGGCGGCCGCTACGTCGTCGGTCGCCGGCGGCACCGGGGGCGTCCAACGGCTGGACGAGATAACCTCCCCTCCGGCGCCGGGGGGACCCACCGGCCACCGGGTCGGGCGATCCCGGCTTCGGGTCCGGGACGAACGAATCGTGCGTCACGTTTATGGGGGAGTATCGGATTTCCGATATCGGAATACCGATGTGCGCCTGGGGGATGCCGTGGATGTCGGGGAAGAAGCGAGGGCTCCGGTCGTGGGTCCTGCTGATCTTGAACGAATCGCCGAAGACGGGAGCGGAAGTGATGGACGAGATGGAGCGGATGAGCTCCGGATGGTGGCGGCCGTCCCCCGGTTCGGTTTACCCGCTCCTCGAGGAGATGACCCAAGAGGGCATCACCCGCCGCAAGGACGACGGCCGCTACGAACTGGTCGGCTCCGTCAAGGAACAGTTCGGCTGGCGGTTCCCGACCCGGGGACCCCGCTCCCCCTCGGAGGTCGTTCGCGAGATCGGCTCGCTCGTGGCCTACCTCGAAGATCTCCGGCGCTCCGACGCGAGCCGGTTCGCGGAGGCCCAACCCGGGATTCACGAGGCGGCCGAGCGACTAAAGAGGCTCGCCAGCTGAGTCGGGAGAATCGCATGCCGAGCGCAATCGTCGCCGAGGGGATCTCCAAGACCTACAACGGCAAGGTGAAGGCGGTCGAGGACGTCTCGTTCACCGTCGAGGCGGGCGAAGCGTACGGCTTCCTCGGGCCGAACGGCGCCGGGAAGACCACGACGGTCGCGATGCTGACGGCCCAGCTCGCCCCGACGGCCGGCCACGCCGTCGTCGACGGCATTGACGTGTTCGCGAACCCATCCGCGATCAAGCGTCGGATCGGCCTCGTGTTCCAGGAGTCGACCGCCGACTCCGACCTCACCGGACGCGAGAACCTCGAGCTCGCGGCCGCACTGTTTGGCGTGCCGCGGAAGGAGGTCACGAGCCGGATCGACTCGCTCCTCGACCGGATGCAGATCGGGGAGGCGGCCGAGCGTCTCGCGAAGACGTACTCCGGCGGCATGCGGCGGCGCCTCGAGCTCGCCGTCGGCATCATCCACTCCCCGCGCGTGCTGTTCCTGGACGAGCCGACCCTCGGACTCGACCCCCAGGGCCGCGCCGGGTTCTGGCGCTACGTCGAGGAGCTTCGGAAGGACCACGGCATGACCGTCTTCCTGACCACGCACTACCTCGAGGAGGCCGACGGGATCTGCGAACGGCTCGCGATCATCGACCACGGCCACATCCTCGCCGCGGGCAGCCCCTCCGA
>DASYOF010000101.1:0-3596 GCA_036007995.1 Thermoplasmata archaeon | reverse complement strand
GGAAGAACGGTCCCGACGAGTTCAGCCAGTTCATGACGGCCGGGAAGTTCGAGCGGAGGAACGACGTGTTCGACTGCCAGTCGAGCGCGAGCTGGCCCCACAACTGCCCGACCGAGGCGTTCGCGAGGTCGGGGAACGTGGAGTCGTTGCCGAGCGAGGCGGCCGTCACGACGTCGACCTTGTTGAACCCGTGGCTGAAGTTCAGCGTCGTGGCGTAGACCGCGGGTGCGGAGATCGCCGGCACGAGGACGTTGTGCGGGTTCGGGCCGCCGCGGCTCCCGCCGGAGACCGTCAAGGGGTACCAGCTGGTCGCGTAGCCGACGTGCGACAGGACGACATCGAACGTCTGGGCGCCGACGCCAGTGAATCCCGCCGGGTACGACCCGACCTCGTAGAATCCGCCGGCGGGCGTCGCGGCGCTGTAGATGTAGCCGTTCGTCGGGTCGAAGAGGGTGACGTTCCCGCCCGATGGCACATGGACGCCCGGGTGGGCGGCCTGGTTCGCGAACCCGTACGTCAGGTACGACGACGCGCTCCCGAGCACCGGGTTGACCGTCATCTTCGGCGTGTTCACGGTCACCTGCGTGTAGTTGATGTACGCCGGAGAACCGGGCACCGTCGTCTCGAGCACCCACGTCCCCGAGGGGACCGAGAGCGAGAACTCGCCCACCACGGTCGTGTTGGTGGCGGTCGAGACGGTCGTGTTGTTCGCGAAGACGGCGGAGTTGTACGTGGGGTCGAGGAGCTGGACCGAGGCGCCCCCGATCGCGCGGCCGTTGTACGTGGCGTTGCCCCAGATGACCGAGTTGTACGGCGTCTCCGCGACGCCCGGGACCGTCAGCGAGTACTGGAAGCTCGTGAGCTCGGTCGCGTTCTCGTAGGTGTACGTCGGGCTCTGGTTGGTCGGCAGGATCGCGTACGACGTCGAGCTGTGGGCTGGGGTGACGTGCGCCTGCGGTGGGACCCAGACGCCCCACCAGCCGGGGGCGAGGCTGCCGGCGTTGCCGGCGGAGCTGAAGTTGAACTGGCCGCTCGAGCCGCTGATGGTGGTGGTCGTGTACACTTGGTGGGTCGCGCTGCTGATCAGGTCGACTGCCACGCCGCTAACGACCGGCAGGCCGGTGCCGGGTTGCTCCACATACCCCAGTAGGGTATAGGTCGGCGTCGAGGTCGCAAGCGCCCCGGGAACCGATGCCAGCACGCCCGCCAGCACCAGTACCACGAAGCCCCACACTGCGACCCGCGGTAGTCGCTCACCCATCGTGTTTCACGTCTCCTTTCTTGTGCCTCGCGGGGGGGAGGCGCGGGCGCGAACCTAGCTTCGCTACATATAGCTTGCCCGAAGGCGGGCGACGACGGCGCACGCCTAGCGGTAGATGCCCTGCGGGCCTTCGTCCTTCCGACGGCCGGTCCGCTCGCGCGAAAGCTGCCGCGCGAAGTCCTCGTAGAACTTCAGGCTCTCCGGGTCGCACGAGGCGTGGGAGCTCTTCAGCGCCTCCTCGAAGTGGACCATCGTGACCTTGTTCGCCTTGACGTTCTCCCGGATGGCGACAAGCGCGGCCTCCCGGCAGAGCGCGGCGAGGTCGCTGCCGACGTACCCCTCGGTCTTGTCCGCGAGCTCCTGGAGGCGGACGCCGTCGAGCGGCATGTTCCGGGTGTGGACCTTGAGGATCTCGAGCCGTCCGGCCGCGTTCGGGGGCTCGACGTAGAGGAGCCGGTCGAAGCGGCCGGTCCGGAGCAACGCCTCGTCGAGGATGTCGGGCCGGTTCGTCGCCGCGAGGACGACGACCCGCTCGAGCGTCTCGAGGCCGTCGATCGACGTCAGCAGCTGGTTGACGATCCGCTCCGTCACCCCGCTCGAGGTCTGGAGCCCCCGCTTCGGCGCGATCGAGTCGATCTCGTCGATGAAGACGATCGCCGGCGACGCCTGGCGAGCCTTCTTGAAGATCACCCGGACCGCTTTCTCCGACTCGCCGACCCACTTGCTCATGATCTCGGGCCCCTTGACCGAGATGAAGTTCGCCTGCGACTCGGTCGCGGCCGCCTTGGCGAGGAGCGTCTTCCCGACGCCCGGCGGTCCGTAGAGCAGGATCCCGCGGGGCGGTTCGACCCCGAGATGCCGGTACGCCCCGGGGTTCTTGATCGGCAGCTCGACCGTCTCCTGGAGCGCCTGGCGGACGCGGTCGAGCCCCCCGACCTCTTCCCAGCGGGTCGAGGGGATCTCGATCGTCACGTCGCGGAGGCTCGACGGCTCGACCTGCTTGAGCGCCTCCTTGAAGTCGCGCTCGGTGACCTTCATCCGCTCGAGCAGGCTGAGCGGGATCGGCTTGTCGAAGTCGATCTCCGGTAGGTAGCGCCGGAGCGCCCGCATCGCCGACTCGCGCCCGAGCGCGGCGAGGTCGGCGCCGACGAACCCGTGGCTGAGCGCCGCGAGGTCCTTCAGGATCCGGTCGCGGTCCTTCTCGGTCCCCTCGATCGGCATCCCGCGCGTGTGGATCTGGAGGATCTCGAGCCGTCCGGCGACCGTCGGGACGCCGATCTCGATCTCGCGGTCGAAGCGGCCGGGGCGGCGGAGCGCGGGGTCGATCGCCTCCTCCCGGTTCGTCGCGGCGATCACGATGACGTTGCCGCGGCCGGAGAGGCCGTCCATGAGGGTCAGGAGCTGGGCGACGACGCGGCGCTCGACCTCGCCGACGACCTCGTCCCGGCGCGGGGCGATCGAGTCGAGCTCGTCGATGAAGATCACCGACGGGGCGTTCTTCTCCGCCTCCTCGAACTTCTCGCGGAGCTCCTTCTCGCTCTCCCCGTAGTACTTGCTGATGATCTCGGGGCCCTGGATGCCGATGAAGTGCGCGCCGGCCTCGTTCGCGACCGCCTTCGCGATCAGGGTCTTCCCCGTCCCGGGCGGTCCGTAGAGGAGGACGCCCTTCGGCGGGGAGATCGCGAGCCGGTCGAACAGCTCCGGGTGCTTCAGCGGCAGCTCGATCATCTCCCGGACGCGGCCGAGCTTCTCCTTCAGGCCGCCGATATCCTCGTAGGAGACCCGGGGCGCCGAGACCTCGGTCTCGGTGACCGTCTCGTCCTTGATCGTGATCAGGGTCGTCGGTCCGACCTGGACGGTCCCTTTCGGGGCGGTCGTGACGACCATGAACGGCAACGACCCCCCCATCAGGAACACGCCGGGGATGACGAACACGTCGCCGCGGACGAACGGGCGGCGGGCGAGCGCCTTCGAGACGAACTGCTCGAGCCCCGGCCCGAGGTCCATCTTCGCCGAGCCGGAGTAGATCGGGGCGATCGTGATCGATTCGGCGATCGGGCAGTCGATCCGCTGGACGAGGATCCGGTCGCCGATGGAGACCCCCGCGTTCCGGCGGACGACCGCCTCCACCCGGATGAGGTTTTTCCCCTCGTCGTCGGCCTGGGCGCGGTTGACGACCGCCGCGGTCGTCTTCCGGCCGCGGATCTCGACGATGTCGCCGACGCCGACCTTGAGACGCTGCCGGGTGCCGACGTCCAGGCGGGCGGTACCGAGGCCAATATCCTGCTGGAACGCCTCCGCGACCCGCAGTGTGATCGCTTCGACCATCGAGCGA
>DASYOF010000100.1:0-6747 GCA_036007995.1 Thermoplasmata archaeon | reverse complement strand
CGTTTGTGCAGATGACGTACGATGCGGCCGACGGGTGGGTTCTTTTGTTCGGCGGGGCGACCCACACCAAGGCGTTCGGGGACACCTGGATCTTCTCGGCCGGGAAATGGACCCGGCTCGCTCCGGCCGGCGCGCCCGCGGCTCGGTATGGTGGGGCGCTCGCCTACAGCCCACTCGATCACGCCGCGATCCTATTCAGCGGCGCGCAGGTCGGTTCGGGCGCCGTCAACCTCTCCGACACCTGGCAGTTCGCGCACGGCACTTGGACGCGGGTCTCGCCCGCGTTCTCGCCGTCGAGCCGGACCACCGCCCAGGTCGCCAGCGGGACGGCGAGCTCCCCGCTGGTGCTGTTCGGCGGGAGCCACTACCCGTTCACGACCGACCTGAACGATACGTGGACGTACCACGCGTCGGTCTGGACCCGGGTTGTTCCCCACCAACCGGCCGCCCGCTTCGGGGCGACGATGGCATACGACGAGGCCGACCACTACGTCGTGCTGTTCGGCGGCGGGGACAGCTCCGGCGTGATCGTCGGCGACACGTGGACCTACTCGCACGGGATCTGGACCAGCCTCGATCCCGCGATCGCCCCCTCGGCGCGGGTGTTCGCGGCGATGACGTACGACCAAGCGGACGGCTACGTGCTCCTGTTCGGCGGAACCGGGAACGTCTCGGGCGCTCAGGACGCGGACACCTGGACCTTTAGCGCCGGCACCTGGGCGCCCGTCTCCACGTCGAGCTCTGGCCCGTGCGGTCGCGAGGCGGCTTCCCTGACGTACGACGCGATGGACGGCTACGTGCTCTTGTTCGGCGGGCTCAATTCCACGAGGGGGTACCTGGCCGATACCTGGTCGTATCTCGCGGGGGTCTGGTCGAACGAAACGAGCGGTCCCGCTCCCGCCGTCCGGAACCTCGCCGCGATGACGTACGACTCGGGCGACGGCTACGTCCTCCTGTTCGGGGGCTTCGACCTGATCGGGCAGCAGTACCACTTCTACTCGGACACGTGGACCTACGTCGCCGGCGCGTGGACCAATCGTTCCCACAGCCTCACCCTCGCTCCTCCACCGATGGAGGCGAGCGGCCTGGCCTGGGACGCCACCGATTCGTACGTCCTGTTGTTCGGGGGGGCCCTCTCGAACACCTCGGCGTCGTCGGCGACCTGGAGCTTCGCGAACGGCAATTGGACGCTCCTCAGCCCGGCGCAGCATCCGGTGGGCCTCGAGGTGCCCTCGATGGTCTACGACGCCAAAGATTCGGTCGTGCTCCTCTTCGGAGGGCTCGAGGCGAACCGAGCCGTCAGCGGGGTGACCTGGACGTACTGATCCGCCCTCGCAGGGCTTCGGCCGCCCGTACGAGCCGGGCCGGTCGGGCCCGGGTGGGCCCTACCGGATCCGGCCCCCAGAAACGATCAGCTTCCCGTCGACCTCGACGTCCGCCCCGGCGACCATCGCGTATCCGCGCATCTTCGATTTGTTGGTCCCGCCGGCGAACGTGTTGTTCCCGACGCTGATCAGCACGGCGCCCTCCTCCGTATCCTCGGCGGGGGCCGCTTCCTTGCCTTCGGGGTTGAGGCCGATCGAGAAGTAGCTCAACTCCTCTCGTCCCTTGCCCCCTTTCGCGAACGCGTCCTCGAACTCCTTCGCCCCCTCGTCGAACTTCCGGTCGGTGAGCTGGCCCGCCACGAACGTCCACGTACTACCGGCGAACCGCTTCGACGCCACCACGTCGTACACCGCGCGGTTGCTGACGAGCGTTCCGACGGCGTTCGCCTTGTCGACGCCGACCATCAGGAGGCCGGTGGGATTGTTCGCGAGAATCCCGTACCGACGCTTCCTCGCCGCGGCGTCGACGAGGCCGGTGTCGGCCCGGGCGTGGACGCCCTTCAGACGGAAGATGAGGTCGGTTCCGTTCGCGTGCCGAATGCGAATCTCCGACCCCTTTTCGATCGCCTTCCGGAGGCGGTCGCCCTTCCGGGCCATCGTCGCGGCGTCCGTCGCACCGGCCTTCAGAAGCTTCTCGCGCAGCTCCGGCCCGGTCGTCCCGAACTTCTCCGCGAACCCGTCCGGCATGAGCCCGATCGACATCCGGGTGCCGCGGAGGCCGCCCTTATGGGCGGTGTCGTACCATTCCTCGTTGAATCCGAACGCCTTGTCCCGAACCGCCTCGGGAAGGGAGCTCAGCCGGCCCTGGTCCCCGGGACCGAAAAAATGGACGTAGGCGTCCGTCTTTCCGACCGCGGCTTTCTCCGCCTTGGAGAGTTTGGCGAACGGAGCGAGGTTCTTCGTACCGACCGCGCCCCACCACGCGGCCTCGTCCTCGTACACCAGCGTCGGGACCGCGCCGAGACGACGGGTCTCCGCGACGAACGCCCGGGCGTACTCGAGCGTGTGGGGCCACGTCTCGATGATCACCGACTCGCCTTTCCGGACGGCGAGATTCTTTTGCAGGACCGCGCGGGCCAAGGACTCGGCTGCGTCGCTCACGGGGCGCCCGAAGCCCGCGCCGGTATTTATCCCGTGGACCGGATTCACCGCCGGTCGCGCCGGTCACGGTCCGGTGGCCGGCCCGCCGGCCCTTCGTGACCCGGGGGCACCTCTATCTCTCGGGTCGCGTTCCCCCTTCGCATGGTCTCCCAGCGCGGATCGCGCCCTCGAAACTGCCGAGTGCCGACGACCACGTTCGCCGGGACCGGAATTCTCGCCATCGCGCTCCTTGTCGCGATGCCGAACATCGCCACGGCCGGCGGGACGCACTCCGTTTCCCACGCGGCTCCGTTCCACGGGACCCTTCACGTCGCTTCGACCGTCCAGTCGTCAGGCTGCGGAGGCTCGGCCTCCCTCGTCGTCGCGCCGACGTTCAATCTGAGCACCGGCGTCGGTCGGGAGTACGGTCAGTCGGCGGCGAAGGGATGCGGTCCGCCGACGTTCTCGGACACCGGCTTCACGGAGGCGACGACCGGGTTTGACAGCCTCCCGTTCGTCGTCCATGCTCCGGCCCCCAGAAATTGGAGCGTCGCGTATCGGTCGAACGTCAGCTGGAACCTCTCGGCGACGCCGATGAACCCGTTCGGCGGACCGTTTGCCTGGGCCGCGGTGTCGATCGTGTGGGTCGGTGTGCTGTACGACCTCACCAACGCGTCGGTCGCGGCGAGCTTCACGATCACCGATCTCCCGCTCCCCACCAACAGCTCCGTCACCGGCAACGTATCGGGGTACGCCTCCGGCCCGGGGGGCTCCGCGGTGTTCAATGACGCCAATCTGACCGTGGTGGGGCACCAGTACATCTTCCAGTTCTTCGTCGAGACTTTCGAGTGGACCTACGCTCCGTCGGGGACGAACACCCACGCGAGTGCGCGGCTCAACCTCGGCACCGGGGGGCACCAGGTGAAGCTCCTCCACTGGTCCCTTACCTGAGCCCCCACCCAAGGGCCGGTCGCCTCCGACCCAGCCGACCGTCGAACCGCTGGCCACGGGCCGGGCAGGGCACGTCGTCCGACCTGGCTCGAAACCCCGGCGGAACCGTGTGTGGACGACGCCCAGGTAGAGTCGAGCCGGGGAGGACGAGGATCGCCCCGGAACGGTGACGCGCCGCGCTTCCGGGCCTGCGTGGGCGCGGTACGTCGAGACATCTAGCGTACGTTCAACTAGCCGGCCCCGTGTACGACGACGACCCCCGGGGGCCGGGGACGAGGCGACGATGCGGTTCACGGGGAGAACGGCGGGACGGCGGGGATTCGGATGGGCGGGCTCGATCGGAATGGCCGTGGGCGTCGTGGGGGTCATGCTCCTGATGTCGTGGGGGCCCTCGATCTCCGCCGGGCCGGCCCGGGGGGGGACTGTGCCTCCCATTCGAGGGGCCGACGCGGGGACCGTCGGCGGTGCGGCGCTCGCGGAGGCGTCCGCCTCGCTGGCCCAGGGCACCGGCCCCGGCGCCGGATCCCCGGTCCGGTGCGCGCAATCCGCGACGGGGTACCAGTGCGCTCCTCCGGGCGGTACCTCCTTCATCCCCGCGTCACCGACGGGAACGTGGACTCCGCTGCCCAAGGCGCTCCCGTACAACCGACAGGAGGCCTCGGCCGCCTACGACGCGAAGGACGGGTACTCGGTGCTCTTCGGCGGGTATGGCCCGAACGGCCTCGCCCAAGGGGACACCTGGGCTTACGCGGCCGGCTCGTGGACGAACCTCACCGGGGGAACGCATCCGGCGGGCCGCTTCGCGGCCTCGATGGCGTACGACGCCGCGGACAAGTACGTCGTTCTGTTCGGTGGGGCGAACGGCACCCACGGGTACTCGGACACGTGGAAATTCTCGGCGGGGAAGTGGACGAAGCTGACCGTCCCCACCCACCCGAGCGCGCGGTTCGAGGCCGGAATGTCCTACGACGCCGCGGACGGCGGGGTCGTGATGTTCGGGGGGTTCACGCCGGCGCTCGTGACCTTGGGGGACACGTGGGTGTTCAAGGCGGGCGTCTGGACGAGCCTGTCGGTCGCCCACCCCCCGATGGCCCGGGGATTTGCGTCGATGGCGACCGATGGACCGACCGCGGGCGCGCTCCTGTTCGGCGGGTTCAACTACAGCATCGGCTCGCTCGGCGACACCTGGGTGTTCAAGAACAAGACCTGGACCCAGCTCCATCCGGCGGTGGCCCCGTCCGGGCGGTACGGCGAGGCGCTCACCTACGACACGACGGACGGAAAGGTCGTGTTCTTCGGAGGGACCAATTCGACGCTGGGGGTCGCGCTTTCCGACACCTGGACGTTCGCGGCGACCAACTGGACGAAGTTGGGGCCGGCGTTCCACCCGTCCTCCCGCGGAGCCCCCGCGGCGACCGACGGACCCGCCGGATCGGGCCTCGTCCTCTTCGGCGGCTACAGCTACCCGCTCAACACCGAGCTCAACGACAGCTGGGCGTTCAAGGGGAACGTCTGGAAGAAGGCGTCCCCGCCGAGCCCGACCGCGCGCGTGGGCGCCTCGATGACCTACGACGAAGCCGACGGCTACGTCCTGTTCTTCGGAGCGTCCTCCGCAGGGCTGCCCGGGCACGAGACGTGGACGTTCGCCGCGGGGCACTGGACGCAACGGCACCCGGCGGTCGCGCCGACCGATCGGTCGCTCGCGATGATGGCCTACGACCAGGCGGACGGGTACGTCGTGCTCTTCGGAGGGGCGGGCACGCATCAGATCCTCAACGATACCTGGACGTTCCTCGCGGGCGTCTGGACGCACCTTTCGACCCCGGTCGCTCCCGGGCCGCGGGTGGACGCGTCGATGGCCTACGACGCCGCCGACGGTTACGTGCTCCTCTTCGGGGGATCCAACGCCTCGGGCGGCGCCCTCGGGGACACGTGGTCGTTCTCGAGCGGGGTGTGGACGGAGATCTACTCGGGCACCTCTCCCGCTGCGCGCTCCGGCGCGGCGGTCACGTACGACTCGGAGGACGGGTACGTGCTCCTGTTCGGCGGGGTCAACCAGCCCGCCCTGACCGAGTACAACGATACGTGGAGCTACGTTGGGGGAACCTGGACGCTGCAGAGCGGGGCCCAAAGCTCCGCGCCGCTGTCCCTGGACGGGGCCGGTCTCGCGGATGACACGTACGACGGCTTCCCGGTCCTCTTCGGCGGGCAGAACGGCACCCTCGGGTTCCAGGCCCAGTCGTACGCCTACGTCGGCGGAACCTGGACGGTCATCATTCTCAACGGCGTCTCGTTTCCCGCGTTCCGAGAGCCCGTCGAGCAGATGGTCTACGACGCCTCGGACAGCACGATCGTCCTGTTCGGGGGGATCGGGTCCGGCCTGACGCTGTACGGGGACACCTGGGAGTTCACGTGAGCCGAGGGGGTGCCCTCCTCTCTCCCCCGGGCCGGTGCGAACCGGGTCGGCGGCGAGGCCGGTCGCGGGGACTCCGTACCGAGTCCCCGCTCCGCCCCGCCCCCGGATCCCCACCTCCGGGTGCGCCGTCCGGGTAGGATGCCCGCTCGCAAGACCCTCGACTGGCTTCTCGAGGAGGACCAACCCTCGATCCGGTATCTCGCGCTGACGCAGCTCCTCGACCGCCGGGAGAGCGACTCCGAGGTCCGGGAGGCCAAGGCCCGCATCCCCACGACCGGGTGGGCCGCGGAGATTCTCGCCCGCCGAGATCCGGGCGGGTGGTGGGTTCGGGAGCGGGGTTGGCTCGAGCCGCGGTTCGTGGGGACCCACTGGAACCTGCTCGCTCTCGCGGACCTCGGAGCGACCCGCGGTACTCCGGCGGTCGCGCAATCGTGCGAATACTGGATGGCCAAGTCGCCGCTCCAAGGGGGCGGCGTCGGGGGCTTTGGGAAGGGGAAGGGCCACCACTGCTACACGGCGAACATGGCCCGCGGGCTCCTTCGATTCGGCTACGACGACGACCCCCGGGTCCGGAAGACGCTCGAGTGGATCGTCGAGACCGCCCATCCCCGGGGCGGGTGGGCCTGCCGATTCTCCACGGGCGGGCCGGCGCCGAGCCGGACGCTCGATGCCTGGGAAGGATTGGGCGCCTTCGCGGCGTACCCTCGGGCCAAATGGACGGCGTCGATGAAGGCCTGCGTCGAGCGAAGTGCGGAGTACTACCTCGAGCACGAGCTCCACGTCCAGGGGGAGCGGTACGAGCCGTGGTACCGGTTCCATTGGCCGGTCCACTACTACTACGACCTCCTCGTGGGACTCGACTGCCTGACCGCGCTCGGGTACGGGGACGATCGCCGGCTCCGGTACGCGCTCGAG
>DASYOF010000099.1:0-2215 GCA_036007995.1 Thermoplasmata archaeon | reverse complement strand
CGGCGAGAACTCCTGGATCTGCTGGGCGAACCCCTGCGCCTCGACGTGGAACCGGGCGTGGACGCCGTTCGCCTCCGCGGGTTTCCGGAGCGAGCCGTACTCCCCGTGCGGGTCGATGATGAGGCACGTGACCTTGTGGCGGAGCAGCTCCTCGATGAGGACGCCGAGCAGGTAGCTCTTCCCGCCGCCCGTCTTCGCGAGGACCGAGACGTGGCGCTGGACGAGCTGGTTGATGTCGAGCTCGATCCGGAGCGAGTGGTTCCGTAGGAGGCCGACGTACGCGCCGACGTTCCCCCGGTGCTTCAGGCCGAGCACGTCCGCGATCAGCGGCTCCTCCGCGAGGAGGACCTTCGCCCCCGGGCGGAACGGGATCGTGGGGAGCTTGACGAGGCCCTGGCCGTCCCGGTAGCCGATGACGCGGGCGGTGCCGAGCAGGTTCTGGTGGATCGGAGTATCGGTCCCGTGGCCGAGGAGGTCCGCGTGCTCGATGTCGAGGTCGCTCTTCCGGCGCAGGTCGTCGAGCTGGCAGAGCACGGCGCCGTGCACCTCGTCGTCGACGGCCAGGTAGTCGCCCCGTTCGACGGGCTTCGTGAGGCTCAGGTGGAACAGGCCGAGCCCCACATCGCCGTAGATGCGGCCGATCTCGTCCACGGGCGATTGAGCGAGAGCGTCGGTTATTAGTATGACTCCGGACGGGAACCCGCGCGCGCGCCCGCCGACGGAATCGCGCGTTCTCGCCGGAGAAGCAGTTATATCCCCGGCGTAGGTCGAACGTCGATTCCCCGCCCTCGCCGAGAGTTCGGCTGGCGGTGCCTTCCTTGACCGACGACGCCACGGATGAGTTGGAGCGGAAGCGCGCTGAGGCGAACGCCCGCGCCGACGAGCACCGCGCGCGCCGCGACAAGCTGAACGGGGAGGCCCGGACCCTCGCCGACGAGCGGTCTCGTCTGATCGATGAACTCCACGGCCGCAGCTCCGACGCGCAGGACCATCGGCACCACCGCGACGACCTGAACGAGCAGGTCCGCGAGGCCAAGCGGCTCCGCGAGGAGTGGAACGGGAAGCTCCAGGTCCTCGCCGACAAGGTCGCCGAGATGAAGCGGACCCGCGCCCCGCGTAACCAAGGGGCGGTCCCGGTCTGGCGGCTCCGGAAAGACCTGAAGGAGCTCGAGTTCCGCCACATGACGAGCGCCCTCACGCCCGACCAGGAGAAGCGGCTCATCGAGGAGATGAAGCGGCTCCAGGCGGCGATCAAGGAGCAGGACGACCAGTTCCGGGCCGACCCCGAGGTCGACACGGCGATCGCCGACCTCGCGGTCGCGCGCGAGGAGGCGGAGAAGCACCACCGGGCCGTCGGCGAGCTCGCCGAGGAGGCCCAGCGCCAGCACGAGGAGATGGTCAAGCTCTACGAGTCGGTCGACGAGCTCCGCCGCCAGGCCGACGACGTCCAGGCGAAGCTGATCGAGGTGAAGACCGCCGCCGACGACGCGCACCGCGCGCACATCGCGGCGATCGAGGAGGTGCGCGACTACGAGAAGATGCTCTACGCGGCCCGCGGCGGACGCGCTCCGTCGAGCTGGGCCGACGAGCCGCCAAAAGAGGAAGACTTCCTCGCGCGGCTCAAGAAGGGCGAGAAGGTCTCGACGGCGGACCTGCTCGAGCTCCAGAAGACCGGCCGGGGCTGACCGGAGCGATTCCGATGCCCGCGCCCTCGGAAGGGGCCGTCCGCGCCGTCCTGTTCGACCTCGACGACACGCTCGCGCCGTTCCAGTCGTTGGCCCACTGGCAGTGGGCGTGGAAACCGCAAGGCCCGACGCTCCCCGAGCGGCACGTCCGTTCGGCGGTGCGCAAAGCCGTCCGCGCCTGGGACCGTCGCCGTTGGCAGGGCCTCGTGGGGGCGTCTCCCGCCGTCGGCCCGGCCGACTACCGCGTGTTCCTCCACGACACGCTGCTCGCGATCGCCGACCGTCCGCTCGGCGACCCGGAGGTGGAGAGCGTCGTCGACCGATTCCTGCGGCCGTCGCCGCACGGAGAATCGTTTCCCGACGTCGCTCCCGCCCTCCACTGGCTGGACGCCCACAACGTCCTCTACGGCGTCCTGACGCCCCTTCCCGGCCCGGTCGCGAAGGCGTTCGTCGACCGGCTCGGCGTCCGCTCGTCGGTGCCGGTGTTCCCCGACCCCGCAACCCCGGAGTCGCCACGCCTCCCGACCTCG
>DASYOF010000098.1:0-1611 GCA_036007995.1 Thermoplasmata archaeon | reverse complement strand
GGAGGAAATGAGTAGGACCGGTTCGAGGCCGGGACGGGGGCCGACGCCGCCTCCCGAACGATTGATAGGGCGCCCGCACCATTCCTCCGCGTGGCCGCGGACGGCACCGCCCCCGAACATGGAACGCCCGTCGGCTACGTCGAGATCAAGCGCCGCCTCGCCACGCTCCGGTACCAGACCGACTCCGCGGACCACGCCCACATCACGGTCAAACCGGCGATCTGCGCGAAGTGCCCGCATTCGTTCTGCACGAACGTCTGCCCCGCGCAGTGCTACGAACGGATCGCAGGGAAGCTCGTGTTCCGGTACGAGGACTGCGTCGAGTGCGGCGCGTGCGACATCGCCTGCGACCAGGGTTCGGTGACCTGGACCATGCCCCGCGGCCCGTACGGGGTCCGGTACGCCTACGGGTAGCCGGTCGAGCACGGCCCGGCGGTTCCGGTAGAGGCGCACCTTCAAACCCCCACGGCCCGGTCCGTCGCCTTGAGGAGCGCTACGGCCATCACCGACGTCTCGCCGGCGAACGCGGCGCTATTCCCCTACCGACCCCGTCCCGGCCAGGACCGGATCGTCTCGGCGGTCGCCGAGCTGACCCGACGCGGCGGCGCCCTTCTCGTCGACGCCCCCACGGGGAGCGGAAAGACGGTCGCGGCGCTCGCCCCGCTCATCGAGCACGCGGAGGCGGCCGACCACCGGATCCTCTACCTCGTGCGGACCCACGCGCAGGAAGTGCAGGTCCTCGCGGAGGTCCGGGCGATCTCCCACCGTCTCGACCACCCGATCCTCGCCGTCGGACTCCAGGGCCGGCAGCGTCGCTGCCTCCTCCTCGAGGGGGTCGCCGAGATGAAAGGGGCGACCGCCGAGGAACACGGGAAGCTGTGCGCCGACCGGAAGCGCGCGACCGAGCGTTCGTTCTCCGAGGGGGCCGGCTTCGAGCCGCCCCCCGAGCTCCCCGACGACGGGCCGGTCGACCTCACCGACCTCGACGGGTGCGCGTACTACGCCCGGGTCCTGCAGTCCGACGTCGAAACGCTCAGCGACCGGTTCAGCCAGAAGCTCCCGTCCCCGAGCGAGTTCGAGGCGTTCTCGCGCGAGGAGAACCTCTGCCCGTACGAACTCGCGAAGAAACTCTCCGCCCGGGCGCGGATCGTCACGGCCCCGTACCCGTTCTTCTTCCACCCGCACATCCGGCGGTCGCTCCTCGGCTGGCTCGGCGTCGGCGCCGAGCGCGTCGACCTCGTCGTCGACGAGGCCCACCACCTTCCCGACCACCTCCGGGAGCTCTCGACGGTCTCCCTTCCGCAGGAGTCGGTCCGTCGCGCCCGCGCCGAGGTGGCGGAGCGCGGCGATTTTGCCCTCCCCGACGGCCCGAGCGCGAGCCGACTCCTCGAGATCGTAAGCCAAGCGATCGACCTGCTCGTCGAGCGATGCGGCGGGGACGACGACGCGATCCTGCCGCCGAACGCGCTCGAGGACGCGCTCCTCTCGGAGATCGGCGGAACGTCCCACCGGCTCGACACGTGGCTCGGCGCGATGGTCTCCTGGGGCGAGGCGCTTCGGGACGAGCGGCGCCGCCAGCGGCGGCTGCCGAGGTCGTGGGTCCACGCCGTC
>DASYOF010000097.1:0-2321 GCA_036007995.1 Thermoplasmata archaeon | reverse complement strand
CGGCTCCGCAGGCGCTAGCCATGTCCGGTACGGGTGGGGGCCTGGGGAGCGTCCCCTCCTCCCGCCTGACCCGCATCCTGCAGGAGAAGGCGGAGTCGCTGAAGAAGCGCCGCCAGCTTGCCGACCAGGCGACGGCGGAGGTCGAGGACCGGCTCAAGCTGCTCGAGGAGATCGGCGTCAACCTCTCGGAGACTCCGGAGCGGATCACCAAGCTCCGCGAGCTCACCCGGAAGTCCGACTGGGAAGCCGTCGAGGTCACCGCCCGCGAGTTCGTCGCATACATCCAACGTTCCGTCGCACCCGCGCTCGAGGAGCGCCGCACGATCGTCGTCGCTCGCGCCCGCGCGCTCCAGAAGGCGAACGGGCCGCTCCCGGCCGACACGGGCGGGTTGATCGACCAGCTCGAGGCGACCCAGATCACCGAGGAGCTTCCGGTCGCGGTCGAGCGGATCGCCGGGCTGTTCCGGATCGTTCGACAAGGACAGACCGAGCTCTCGGCAAAGTTGCGGGAACGCGCCCGGGCGGTCGCGAAGTGGGCCGGGGTTCCCGACGAGCAGATCGGCCCGCTCGACGTCCGATTCCGCCAGGCGATCGCCCCGATCTCCGAAGGGAACGTCGAGGAGGCGATCGAGCAGCTTGCCGGTGAATTCCGGGGTCAGGTCCCGGCGGCGGTGGAGCGCCGCGAGCTCTCTCGCGCGGCCGGCCAATCGCTCCTCCTCGCCGCCCGTGACTTGGGCTCGCCCCACGCCACCCTCGACGCGGCGCTCGCCGCCGACCAGGGAGCTTCGCCGCTCGAGTGGGACGAGACCGTCCCGGCCATCGAACGGGCGAGCGCCGACGTCGGCGAGGAGCTCCGGGGCCGCGTCCAGAGCGCGATCGGCAGCCTCCGCGCGACGCTCGAATCGTTGAAGGGTTCCGGCACGGACGTTTCCGGCGGCATCGTACAGGTCGAAGAGTTCCTCGGGCAGGTCCCCGGGGCGACTCCGACGGAGCTTCCGCAGTTGCTCGGCAAGGCGCGGCAGGTCACCGAAGAGCCCGTAGTCGGCATCGTCGCCGGGCTCCTCGACGAAGTCCGCCCGAAGCTCGTCGAGGCGCGGTGGCTCGGGCGCGACGCCTCCGAGGTGTTCGCGGCGATGAACCGGGCGCGCGAAGCGCTCCGGCTGAAGATCTACAGCGAGGCGCTCGCGGCCAGCCAGGAGGCGATGGACCGAGCGGGCCAGCTCACCGAAGACCTCGACTCGGCCCGGGAGGAAGCCGAATCGCTCCGGCTGCTCCTCGACCGGCTCGCCGCCCTCCAGGTCCCAGTCCAACCGTTCTACGAGCCGCTGCGCGCGGCCCAGGCGCGCCTCGAGAAGTTCGAGGTCGGTCCGGCGCGGGAGGCGAACCGCGAGACGATGCGCCGCCTCGGCCGGACGGCGCTCGAGCACCTCGAGGCGGTCGCGGAACGGGTCGGCCGTCTGGTCGAGATCGCGCGGGAACGAGGGTTCTTGCCGCCGTCGGCGGAAACGACGCTCGCGAACGCCCGGAAGACCCTCGCCGACAGCGGGTTGGCCGACGCGGGCGAACTGCTCGCGGCGACCGAGGTCGAGCTCCGCAACGCCGCCGGCCCGTACGTGGCCCGGGTGGTCGAGGAGCTCGAACGCGGGTTCGGCGAGATCCCCGACGAGGCGCTCGTGGCGCCCGCGCGGCGGCTGCTCGCCGACGCTGATGTATCCCTCCGCGTGAAGGGCGACCTGCTCGGCTCCCTCGAGAGCCTCAAGCGCGCCGAGCGGGAGTTTGCGGCGGTGTTCGCCGCCCACGCCTCCTCGCTCGTCGAGGCGCTCGAAGAGGAGGGTCGCGCCCTCGAGGCGATGGGCGGGGCGGGGGACGAGATCCAGCGCCAGATCGACGAGGTCCAGCAGATCTTCAACATGGGCGAGTTCGTCAAGGCGTCGCGGGCCTCGCAGGAGATCCGGACGCGCGCCCAGCAGCAGCAGCTGATCCGCAGCGAGGAGTCGGTCTCCCACGCGAAGCTCGCGCTCGTCGAGCTCGGGAAGATGGGGCTCGACACCGCCCAGCTCCGCGAGCGATTCGACAAGGCACAGGACGCCGCGCGGGACAGCCGGTTCGCCGAAGCGTTCCAGGCGGCCCGGTCGATCGAGGAGGACGCGACTGAGATCCGCCAGTCGGCCGAGGCGATCGTCGAGGGGCTCGGGAAGGCCGGGGACCTATGGCAGGGGCTGAAGGACGACGGGATCGCCGTCGACGGCTACCGGGAGCAGATTCGAGAAACCCGGCTCGCCTACCAGTCGCTCGACTTCACGGGAGCGAAGGCGAAGCTC
>DASYOF010000096.1:0-1594 GCA_036007995.1 Thermoplasmata archaeon | reverse complement strand
GACCCGCTCGTCCCGCTCCTTCTCGATCTCGCTGAGGATGCCTCGCATCCGCTCGTCGACGGTGAGGAAGTGGGTGGCGGGGAAGATCGCGACCCGTTCGACCGCGCGGAGTTCCTCCTGGGTCGTCGGGTCGATCTCGGAGATCCGGCCGATCCGGCTGCCGTCCAGCTCGAGCCGGTGCACGGACTCGCCCGCGCCCATCACGTCGATGGTCGCGCCTCGCACGCGGAATCGGCCCCGGGCGAGCTCGACGTCGTTCCGGGCGTACTTCATCCGGACGAGCTGCTCGAGAAGTTCCTGACGTTTGATCGCCTGCCCGACGGCGAGCTCGACGACCGACGCTCGATAGTCCTCGGGCGAGCCGAGGCCGTAGATGCAGCTGACCGACGCCACGATCAGGACGTCGCGCCGGGTGAGCAGCGCCTGCGTCGCGCGGTGGCGCAGCCGGTCGATCTCCTCGTTGATCGAGGCGTCCTTCTCGACGTACAGGTCGATCTGGGGAACGTAGGCCTCGGGCTGGTAGTAGTCGTAGTAGCTGACGAAGTACTCGACCGCGTTGTGCGGGAACAGCGCCCGGAACTCGCTGACCAGTTGCGCGGCGAGCGTCTTGTTCGGGGAGATGACGAGCGTCGGCCGCTGGAGCCGCTGGACGACGTGGGCCATCGTGAACGTCTTCCCGGAGCCGGTCACGCCGAGGAGCGTCACGTACCGCTCGCCGGCCGAGATCCGTTCGATGATCTGTTCGATCGCGCTCGGCTGGTCCCCTTGCGGGACGAGCTCGGTTTCGAGGGAGAACTGCCCGGACGGCTCCGCGGCGAGCCCCGTCGCGATCTTCGGTTGCGTCGCCATCTCGGACCGGTGCCTCAGGCGTTCGCCCGGCTCGGGTAGCCGGCGGGGTCGAGTTCGACGTCGGTGAATCCGAGCTGGCGGAGCTCGGCCCGCACCACCGAGCCCAGCGGTTCGGCGAGGAGACGCGGGACCTCGGCGGCGTCCACCTCGACCCGGGCCCGGTCCTCGTCGACCCGGACGCGCACGCGCCGGAACCCGTGGGCGCGGAGCGCCCGCTCGGCGACTTCGATACGGCCGAGGAGGGGAACCGTCACCTCCTGCCCGTGGCGGATGCGGGAGGCGAGGCACGCGTCGGAGGGGGCGTCCCAGTTCGGTAAGCCGGCCGTCCGCGCGAACGCCCGAACGTCGGGCTTTCGCCACCGTGCCCAGACGAGCGGATGGCCGAACCCGGCCTCGTCCATCGCGCGGATGCCGGGCCGGTCGCCCCCGAGGTCGTCGAGATGGACGCCGTCGAGGTACCGGACGAACCCCCGTGGTCGACCCCACTCTCGGATGGCGCGCGTCTCGACGCTCCGACAGAAGTAGCACCGATTCGACGGATTGCTCCGGTACCGCGGATCCGCGACCGGATCCACCGTCACGACCTCGTGGGCGATCCCGATCGTCGACGCGACGTGGCGAGCGCGCTCGACCTCCTCCGACGCCACGGCCGGACCGGCGAGAGTGACCGCCTGCGCGCGCGCGCCGAGCGCCCGGTACGCGAGCGCCGCGACCGCCGCGGAGTCCACACCGCCGGAGAGGGCCA
>DASYOF010000095.1:0-7510 GCA_036007995.1 Thermoplasmata archaeon | reverse complement strand
CGTTCAATCTCGAGGCGATTCGCATGCTGTAACGGCGCGCGGCGTTCGCTGTACCAGTGCTATTATAGAGGCTCCCGGGTCCTCCAATTCCATCCCGACGGTCAGGAGTTTTCGAATGCCATCAGCCCGTCGGAGGGTCCTCGTTCTCGGGCTGGACGGGGGAACGTTCGACCTCCTGGACCCGCTGATGCGGAACGGCACGTTACCGTTCCTCGCGTCGCTCGCCGAACGCGGGTTGCGAGCCCCCCTCGCCTCGGTCTACCCCCCGAAAACCATCCCGGCGTGGTACTCCTTCGCGACCGGCCTCGACCCGGGGTCGCTCGGGATCTTCGGATTCACCGAGCCCGACGGTGGGCCCGGCCGCAGCAAGATCGTCCAGTCGTTCCGGCCGGCCGAGGCGGTCTGGGACCACCTCTCCCGCCGGGGGATCCCCGTCGGCCTGATCAACTTCCCGCTCCGCTCCGGCTACCCGATCCACGGGTTCGTCATTCCGGGGATGCTGAGCGAGAACCCCCCGACCTACCCGACCACGCTCCGGGCCACCCTCGAAGGGCGTCTCGGGGAACCGCTCCTCCCGGAGCTGCCGGCGTACCGGGGGACCGACCGAGCGAGTTGGATGTCGCTCGCGAAACGCGGCGTGGAACAGCGCGGCCGCTCCGCGGAGCTCCTCTGCGAGCAGTACAAGCCGGAATTCCTGTTCGTGCTGTTTCGGGAGACCGACCGGGTCCAACACCAGCATTGGACGGAGCTCGCGGGCGGCTCCGCCGAGATGGGGGCGGACCTCATCGAATTCTGGAAGGCGGTCGACGCCGCGTGCGCGCGGATCGACCGGGTGTTCCGCGCCCAGGGCGGCCCCGCCGTCACGCTCGTGGTCTCCGACCACGGCCACGGCGCCGCCAAAGCCGACTTCTTCACGAACCGATGGCTCGCGAAGGAGGGGTACCTCCGGTTCAAGAGCGGGCGGTCCGGCGGCCGCCGGCGCGCCGTCTCCCGCCTTCTCCTCCTGAGCGAGAAGTTCGCCCCGACCCGGTGGGTCGTCCGCGCGCTCGCCGACCGGCTCCGCGGCCGGGCGAGCCGGGAGAAGTTCGCGAAGTTCCTCGCCGGCGAGGCGAGCTTCGAGTCGATGGCCGACAAGATCGACTGGGCGCACACCACCGCGTACTCGTACCCGGTGCCCGAGGGGATCTACCTGAACCGCTACCGGCCCGCGATGTCCGCGGCCGAGAAGGCCCAGGTCGTCTCGGAGATCCGGGCGAAGCTGGCGGCGTACACCGAGGCGCACGTCGAGACGTTCGCGCCGTCGGAGATCTACCAGGGCCAGCTCCTCGAGCAGGCGCCGGCGCTCCTCCTGAAGATCGACGACCTCGGCACCGAGCCGCGGATGGACTTCAGCTACCCCGAACCGATGCTGCGGGACCGACCGGGGTTCTTCTACGGGAGCGGGGTCCACCGGATGAACGGCATCCTGATCGCGTCCGGCGAGGGGGTGGGGGCGGCCGTCGAAACGACCCCCCGGTCGCTCCTCGACCTCGCACCGACGATCCTCGAGACGATGGACGTGCCGGTCCCCGCCGGCTGGCCGGGCCACTCGTTCGCCGCGCTCCTCAAGACCGCGGCGGCGTAGCCGGACCGGGGCGATGCCGGGCTGGCGGGTCGACCTTCTGGCGACCGCGGCGCCCGACGACCCGACGAGCGGCCTGAGCCGAACGGTCTTTGAGCTCGGCCGGGCGCTCGCGGAACGCGGCCACTCGGTCCGCGTCCTGTACCCGTCCGACGGCCGTCCCGCGCCGCCCGGCCCGGCCGGGGTCGAGGCCGTCTCCGTCCCCCTCATCGGCGTCTCCCGCCGGCCGTTCGGACGGGACATCGCGATCGGCCGGGCCGCCTCGTCGCTGATCCGGCCGGACTCCGACGTCGTGATCGGGAACGACGAGAAGGCGGGCGCGCTCCAGATGCCGCGCGCCGGGGGCCACCGGTCGGTGTTCGGGATGTTCTTCCACGACGTCGCGCTCCACACGTTCGACACGCTGCGGCCCCTCGAGCCGAACGGCGGGGTCCGCCAGCGGGTCGGCAACTGGCTCGACCGGCGGGCGCTGCTCCGACTCGAGTCGGCGGCGCTCGCCCGGGCGGACGTCGTCATCGTCGGCAGCGAGGCGAACCGCGCGCTGCTCGGCCGGTACTACGCGGTGCCGAAGGACCGGATCGCGCTCCTCCCGCTCGGCGTCCCCGCCCCGCTCGACGTGGGGACGAGGGAGGCGGCGCGCGCGGCGTTGCGGATCCCCGCGGACGCGCCCGTCGTCGCCTTCGTCGGGCGCACGCCGGAGCGCCAGGGTCTCGACCTCGCCTTGGCGGCGTTCCGGCGGGTCCGGGTGTTCTTCCCGGGGGCCCGGCTGCTCGTGGCCGGTAGCTCGCCCCCCGCGGAGCCCGGCGTGAACGGGCTCGGGGTGGTCGACGAGATCACGAAGGCCCGGGTGTACCGGTCCGCGGACGTCTTCCTGTTCCCGGCCCGGTACGAAGGGTTCGGGCTCGCGCCCCGCGAGGCGATGCGCTACGGGGTCGCCACGATCGTCAGCTCCCACGTCCCGCTCGACGGGGCGACGGCCCCCGCGGACGTCCGGGTCGTCTCGGACGACGATCCCGGGTCGTACGCGAGCGAGCTCGCCGAGCTGCTCGCGGACCCCGCGACCCGGCGGGAGGTCGGCCGCCTGGGCCAGGCGTACGCGGACACGCTCTCCTACGAGAAGATGGCCGAGCGGTTCGAGACCCTGTTCGCCCCCCGGGTCACGGGTTCGCCGGCCGGGGCCTGACGCGGACGGAGGGCCGCGCCGCGGGCGCCGCCCCCGGACGATCGCGCGTGGGGCTCCGGATCCGCGGGAACGGACTACCGGAGCGGCGGGAGGTGGTCGATCGCCGGGACGTTGGCCGGCGCGATCGCCCCCACGGGCGGAGCCGGCGCCGGGGGCGTCGTCGGAGGAGGAGCGGGAGGCTCGGCCCTACCGCGGCTCCAGATGGCGACGCCGGCGGCGATGACCAGGGCGGCGATGACCCCGATGACGCCGTAATCGACGAGCCCCATCGACGGAGCGGACTTGGTCGCGCTCCCGAGGTCGGGAGCGAACGCGATCGCGACGTCCACGTCGTGCCCGGTGACGTTGACGGTTCCCGAGCTCGGCACCGAGCGGTAGCCGGGAACCGTGGCGACAAGGTAGGCGTACGACCCGTTCGTCTCGTGGAATACGACCGTCGTCCCCGGGACGTAGTTGGTCTCGATGCCGATCGTCACCGACCAGTTGGTGCCGCTCGGAAGGCCGGTCGACGTGAACGAGAGCACGTAGGTCCGGCTCGAGGGGATCGCGTCGAACGCCACCGGCACGGTCTTGGCCGAGCCCGAGACGTTGACGGTGCCCGAGTCCTTGCCGAGCGTGTAGCCGCTGACGGCGTCGACCGAGTACGTCTGGGAACCGTTCGGCAACACGAACGTCACCTGGTCGGACGCCGACGTCCGCGCGTAGCCGTTGACGGTCACCGTCCAGTTCGTGCCGGCGACGAGGCCGGATTCTGCGAACGTCACGGCGTACTTGCCCGGGACGAACGGGGTGAACGAGATCGGGACCGTGAGGTTCGGCCGGGTGACCGTAACGTTCGAGGCGGCCGGATCGGCGCGGTAGCCGGCCACCGGTCCGACGGTGAACGGGTAGACCCCCTTCGGTTCCGCGAACTCGATCGCGCCGGTCACGGACGCGAGGGTCGTCCCGTTCAGCGTCACCGACCAGTTCGTCCCGGTCGGCAGGGTCGATTCGGTGAAGGTGACGACGTACGACGCCGACGCGGTCGAGGAGAGGACATCGACCGAATCCGCCCCGTAGTCGGCGACATAGATCCGGTTCGTCCCCGAGTCGTACCCCAGCGCGTCGGGGCCGGAACCGACCGACACGTTGGCCACGACGGTGTTCGTGATGGTCGAGATCGCGGTGACCTGGTTCGTGTCGTACTCCGTCACGAACAGCTCCTGCGGGCTGGAGGCGTAGGCCGCCGCGACCGGGCCGCCGGCGACCGGGACGGTCGCGACCACCTTGTCCGTCACGTCCGAGATCACGCTGACGTTGTTGGATCCGTCGTTGACGACGTACACGTAGCCGTTGGTCGGATCGAAGTCGGCCCCCTGGGGGGCGACGCCGACGGCGACCGTCGCAACCACCGTGTTCGTCAGGTCGGAGATGACGCTGACGTTGTTCGAGTTCTCGTTCGCGACGAACACTTCATCCTTCGTGGAATCGAACGTCATCGCTCCGGGGCCGGAGCCGACCGGGACGTTGGCGAAGACGTTGTGCTGGTCGTCGGAGATCACGCTGACGTTGTTCGAGCCGAAGTTGGCGACGAACACCTCGCCGAGGTAGGAGTCGTATACCGAGCCGAACGGCTCGGACCCGACCCCGACGTTCGCGATGACCCGGTCCATGTCGTCCGAGATCACGCTCACGTTGTTCGAATTCTCGTTGGCGATGTACACTTCTCGGGAGGAGGAATCGTACGAGGCGGATTCCGGATTCGTCCCGACGCCGATGGTCGCGACGACGGCGTTCGTCGACCCGGAGATCACGCTGACCGTGTTGGAGTTCCCGTTCCCGATGAACACCTCCGACTTGCCGCCGTCGTACGTCGCCGCCGACGGGCCGCTCCCGACGGATACGGTCGAAACTACCGAGACCCCATCCCGCGACGACGGGGACGGTAGCGCCGGCGTCCCCGAGAGGGAGTGGGCCACGGTTCCGCTCGCGGCGGCGACGAGGAAAGCGAAGGTGGCGAGCAGCGCCACGGCGACGGCGGCGCCGGCCCGGCCCGTGCGCAGAGAGCAGTAACCCGCCATGACATAGCGACCCGAGCGTTTCCCGGGGCCGTGCCCCAAGGCACGTATACGCATCAAGGTGGCGCTCACGCGACCGGCTCCGTCGCGGAACCGCGGGGGCCGATGAGCCGCCGACGGTCGGGGCGGTAGGACCTATATTTGAGCGCGAAAATCGACGGGGCGATGGCGGGCGACCCCGTGGTCGACTGGTTGCTCGAGCCCGAGCAACCGGCCGTCCGAGCCCGCGCGTTCACCGAGCTGCTCGGTCGGCCCGAAAGCGACCGCGACGTGCGGCGGGCCGTTTCGACCGTCGGTTCGGTCGGATGGGGGGCCGAGATCCTCGCCGCCCGGGACCCGGCGGGTTGGTGGGCCGCCCCGAGGACGCTCTACGAGCCGAAGTACCAGAGCACCTTGTGGCGAATGCTCGTCCTCGCGGACCTCGGACTCACCCGCGACGACCCGGCGGTTCGAGCCTCCTGTGAGCTCTGGTTCGAGCGGGAGCAGAAAGCCGACGGCGGGTTTGGGCCGGACACCTCCCGCCTCAGCCATCTCTGCACGACCGGAAACGCCGCCCGAGCCCTGATCCAGTTCGGGTACGGAGACGACGCGCGCGTCCGCCGCGCCCTGGATTGGTTGGTCGCCGCCGCGGCCCCCAAGGGCGGATGGTCGTGCTGGGGCTCGGGGCGCAACCTCGACAGCTGGGAGCCGCTGACCGCGTTCGCGGAATACCCGCGCGAGCGATGGACGCCGGAGATGGCCGGTGTGGTCGAGCGCGGCGCCGAATTCTTCCTTTCGCGCGAGCTTCACCGACAGGGCGAGCCGTACGAGCCCTGGTTCCGCACCCACTATCCGCGCCACTACTACTACGACGTGCTCGTGGGCCTCGACGCGCTCACGGCGCTCGGCTACGGCGCGGACGTCCGGCTCGACCTCGGACTGAAGTGGCTGCGCGAACGGCGTCGCCGGGACGGCCGATGGGTCCTCGACGCGCTCCACCCGGACGTCGCCGGAGGGATGGCCGAGTGGCTGGCGGCGCACCCGAAGCAACGGCCGACCCCGTTCGCGGTCGAACCGCCCGGCGCCCCGAGCAAGATCATCACGCTCACGGCGCGGAGGGTCCTCCGGCGCGTCGAGCTCGCTCGGGGAGCGGCCGCCGCGCCGGCCGGCCGAGCGGCTAGAACTCCTCGAGCCGCCAGTCGCGGCTCGTCCGGCGGTGCGGGCCGATCCGGCCGGCGTCGGGCACGGACCACGTGACCGGTTCGGCCATCCCGCCCGCCTCGGCGATCTCGAGCCGCTCGAGGAGCCACCGTTTCGGGTCCGGGAACGGGTCGACCTCGCCGGGGAGGACGAGCCGCTGGGCGGCCCGGAGCACCTCGACCGAGCCGTTCAAGAGGTACCAGACCCCGACGCGCGCGCCCCGGGGGGCCGTCGGCCGGGCCGCCGCCTTCTCGGCGAGCGACCGGCGCGGCAGCACGACCGCGACCCAGTCGCCCCACCCCCGCCGTCGCAACGCCTGAACGACGACCGTCTTCCAATCGGCGACCTTCAGCTCGACGAGCCCGACCTCGTCGCCCCGGCGGACGACGACGTCGAAGTAGTCCGCGCCGTCCGGGTTGACGAACACGCGGAATCCCTGCGCCTCCAGATGCTGGCGGACCGGCGCCACGAGCTCGGTCTCCCGCATGGGTCCCCGGTCACGCGCTCGGGCGAAGGAACCAGCGGTCGAGTCGGGCGCGCGGGACCTCGATGACGATCGGCCGGCCGTGCGGGCAGGCGAACGCCGCGTCGCCGAGGGCGTACAGCGCCGATAGGATGCGGCCCATCTCGGCGGCCGTGATGATGTCGCCGGCCCGCACCGCGCTGTGGCAGGCGAGCGAGGCGGCGACCCGCTCTTCGAGGCCGTCGGGGAGCGTCGGCCGGGCGCCGTCGGCGAGCTCGTCGAGGAGGGCGAGGAGCGACTCCGGGCGGGCCCGACGTCCGCGGTACGACGGGACGGACCGGAGGCGGAACGAGTCGCCGCCGAACGCTTCCACGGAGAAGCCGGCCGCTTCGACCGGTCCGGCGTACGTCTGGAGCGCTTCCGCCCGCCGCGAGGTCAGCCGAACGGTGAGCGGGGCGACCAGCTCCTGGCGGGCCAATCGACCCTCCGTTCGGAGCGCCTCGTAGACCACGCGCTCGCTCGCGGCGTGCTGGTCGATCAGCACGAGCGCTCCCTCGCTCTCGCCCAGCCAGTACAGATTGAACGCCGCGCCGATCAGCCGGACCTCGGGGTGACGGACCGTTCCTGGCACTCGCGGGCCCGGCCCGGGTTCGATGAGCGTGCTCTGCCGCGCCGCGGGCATCGCGGCGAGCGGCACGTTGCTCTCATCGGGGAAGGAGTCCTCGGAGGCGCCGGCTCCGCCGCCCGCTTCCGGTCGCGCCGGCGCGTCCAGGTCCCGGTCCGCGAGGTGCGCCGAGTCGCGGACCGCGCGCCGCACGGCGAGACGAAGGCGCTCGGCCACGTCGCGTTCGCGCGCGATGCGGACCTCGCGCTTCGTCGGGTGGACGTTGACGTCGACGCGGGTCGGGTCGATCGTGAGCTGAACGACGGCGAGGGGGAACCGGGCGGGAGGGAGGTAGTCGTCGAAGGCGCGGCGGACCGCCTGCGAGAGGGTGCGCGATTCGATC
>DASYOF010000094.1:0-1990 GCA_036007995.1 Thermoplasmata archaeon | reverse complement strand
GGCCTCGCGGAGCGATTCCGGGCGAACGGGGCCGCGGCGATCGCGCGCGACCTGGGCGAGCTCGCCGGATTTCTCGACGTGGCCGTGGTCCCGGCCGGCTAGCCGACGGTCAGAGGTACTCGGCGTACGCGTGGATGACCGCCCGTTCGGCGGACGCCCACGCCTCCGGGATCTGGTTCCAGCCGGTCTTCTGGTCGCCGACGCAGTAGAGTCCCGGGATCGGCGCCCCCGACGCATCGAGGATCCGGCAGTCCTCGTCGACGCGCACGAAGCCGTCCCGGTCGATGGTCGCGCCGAGCGATTTCGGGATCTCGTGGTGGAGGTCCCACCATCCGAGCGCGGAGAATCCCTTGTCGTACGACCGGGTGGTGCCGTCGGCGAGCCCGACGACGAACTTCTTCTCCCGGATCCCGTCGAGCTTCACGATCGGCGATTCGACGTGGGTCACGTGGTGCTCGGCCAGACGGTTCGCGAGCCGGCTCCGCTCGGTCTCGTCCACATCGGCGAGGAGCGGCCGACCGTGCGTGAGGATCTCGACCGACGACGGCTCGAACTCGAGCAGGTCGAGCGCCGTCAGCACCGCGAACCGGTCCGCGCCGAGGACGCCGATCGACTTCCCCTCCATCAGGTGCCCGTCGCAGAGGATGCAGAAATCGACGATCCCGAAGTTCGCCCACGGAAAGATCGGCTTGATGTCGCCGTTCAGCTGCAGCATCCGGTCGACCACGCCCATCGCGAAGACCACGCCCCGTCCCCGGACCGTCTTCCGCTCCCGGAGCCAGTCGAACTCGACGTCGAACCCGCCGTCGACCTTCCGGACCGCGTGGACCTGCGAGGGCGTGAAGTAGCCGACCCGGGCGTCGACCGCCCGCACCTGGGCGACCTGCTTGTCGAGGAGGGCATGGCCGGAGACGCCGCCCGGGAATCCGGGGATGTTGTCCATCACCGGCGCATAGAACGACCGGGCGTACTTCGGGCCCCGGTCGAGCACCGCCGCGGTATGGTGCAGCAACGCGGCCTTGAGGCCGGCCTGAAGGCCGGCGTGGCCGCCGCCGACGACGACGAGGTCGTACGACTCCTTCAGCCTCGGAAGGCCGGGCACAGGGCGCCGTACGCCGGGGCGGATTTGACGCCACCCGGCCCGAGAGCGACGGAAATCGAGCCCGCCGTTCTTTCGGCAACGCAACGCTTAAGCGCGACCGCCCTCCTCGATGACTTTGGGTTGTCGCACCCGTGCGCCACGCCGACGGTTCCGCTCTCGCCGGGACCTTATTTCTCGAGGACGGGACCCGGTTCGACTCGCGCGGATTCGGCGCGACCGGCCGGCGGGTCGGCGAAGTCGTGTTCACGACCGGGATGGTCGGCTACCCCGAGTCGCTCACCGACCCGTCGTTCCGCGGCCAGATCCTGACGTTCACCTACCCGCTACTCGGGAACTACGGCGTTCCTCCGCCGGACGCTCGGGACGAGCATGGCCTCCCGAAGTTCCTCGAATCAACCGGCATCCAGGTCCGCGCGGCGATCGTGCGCGGGCTCACGAGGGCGAACCACTGGCAGAGCGTGAAGAGTCTCGACTCTTGGTTGGCGGAGGAAGGAGTTCCTGGTCTCGTCGGCGTGGACACGCGACGGCTGACGGAGCACCTGCGGTCGCACGGGGTCGTGCGCGGCGTCGTGGACGTGGCGGCGGGCGACGCGCGCCCGTCGGACGAGGAGCTCCGGAACGCCCTGAAGGCCGCCCCGACGTACGAGGAGGAGGCGTTCGTGCCCCAGGTCGCGGTGCGATCGCCGGTCGAGTACGGGGCGAAACCCGCCCCGCTCGTCGGCGTGATCGACTGCGGCATCAAGACGAGCATCCTGCGCAATCTCCTCGACCGGAACCTTTCGGTCCTCCGACTGCCGTACGACCAGGAGGTCCCCGACCGCTGGGAAGGCCGCAAGGTCCGGGGCATCCTGATCGGCAACGGTCCGGGCGACCCCGACCAGCTGGAGG
>DASYOF010000093.1:0-5500 GCA_036007995.1 Thermoplasmata archaeon | reverse complement strand
GAGGCCGGGGCGGAGCGCTGCTCCCGCGGGTCGAAGTACGGGTACACCTGGAACGCCCGCCCCTGGAACCCGGCGAGGATCAGGTCCTCGAGCCCGGCTCGCGTGCTGACGACGATCCCGTCGAACCCCTCCATCGCCTTCAGGAAGAACCGCCGGACCGGTTCCGGGTACCCCCGGAAATCGAGCGGGATGTGCCACCGCAGGAGCGCCGGCGCCGCGGAGCCGATCAGCCCGCCGACGAGCACCTGCTGGAAGTCGTTGACGTAGAGGAGGTCGTGGTCGGCGACCTTCGGGAGGAGGGCGAGCGCGCTCCGGGCGCTGTAGTCGACGAACCCCGGATAGTCGGAGAGCGAGGGGCGGAACCCGCGCGGACCGTGGAACGAGCGCCAGATCGTCTCCTTGAACCGGGAGTACCGCACCCTCGTCGCCTCCGGGATCTCGAACGTCTCGAGCGTGAACCCCTCGTTCGTCGCCACCTTCGCCGGGACGCCGGCGCCGCCGAGCGCGACCCACGTGGTCGGGCCGGAGAGCCCGGCGAGCCGGCCCGAGCGGACGAGGGCGCGCATCATCGGCACCACGCCCCCGAGGTTCGGTTCGTACTCCTCGTGCAGCCGCCACACGGGGCGGTCGAGGTCCCCTTTCGGGAGCGGCCGGATCGGGGGGGTCTGGGTGTTCAGGCACAATCGGATCCCCATCGAGCTCCCCGTTCGTCCCCGAGTCCCGGCGGGGCCGAAAACCGTTCCGTTACCCGCCGGTTTCGCCCTGCGAAGGGTCCCGAACCCCCGGCAGGTACGGGACCTTCGCCGCGAGGCGGGCCTTGTCGGACGGGGGGGCCCCGGCCAAACCGAGCGCGAGCGCGGCGCGCAGGAGCGCGACGTGGGTGAACGCCTGCGGATAGTTGCCGAGCGCGACCTTGCGGACCGGATCCCACTCCTCCGCGAAGAGACCGAGCGGGCTCGCGGTGCGGAGGAGCGTGTCGAACGAGCGACGCGCTGTTTCGAGCTCCCCCGAGCGCGCGCGGCACTCGACGAGCCAGAACGCGCAGGGGAGGAACGACCCCTCCTCGCCGTCGATCCCGTCCCGCCCGTCGTACCGCCAGACGAACGGGCCGCGGCCGAGCACGCGCGCCACCCGGTCGACCGTCCCGACGACGCGGGGGTCGTCGAACGGCAGGAACCCGACCATCGGGATCCGGAGGTTGGCGGCGTCGACTTCCGTCTCCCCGAACGACCGGACGAACGTCTTCCGCTTCTCGTCCCACCCCCGCGTCAGGATCGTCCGGCGAATCTCCTCGGCGGTCGCTCGCCACCGGCGGACCCTCGGGTCGCCTCCGGCCCGCTCGGCGAGCTGGATCGCCCGGTCCATCGCGACCCACGCCATCAATTTCGAGTGGACGAAGTGGCGCGGGGCGCCCCGAACCTCCCAGATCCCGCGGTCCGGCGTCGTCCACTTCCGGGCGACCTCGTCGGCGAGGGTGAGGATCGGCCGGAGGGTGCCTTTCGGCACCCAGCTCAGGTCGATCCGGGCGAGCAGGTTCGCGGCGTCGAGGAATTCGCCGTAGATGTCGAGCTGGAACTGTTCGTACGCGGCGTTGCCGACGCGCACCGGGCGGGAGTCGAGGAATCCTCGTAGGTGGGACAACCGGCGCTCGGTGAGGTCGGTCTCGCCGTGCGCCCCGTAGACGACGTGGAGCTCCTGGCGGTGCCCCCGGTTCTCCGGCCGGAGACGGGCGACCACCCAGCCGAGGAACGCCCGGGCCTCGTCGAAATGCCCGAGGAGCATCATCTCCTGGGCGACGAACGCGGCGTCGCGGATCCAGACGAAGCGGTAATCCCAGTTCCGGACGCCGCCGGGCCATTCCGGCAGCGACGTCGTCGGCGCGGCGACGAACGCGCCGGTGGTGCGGTGGGACAGGAGCTTGAGGACGAGCTCGGAGCGCTCGACCCAGGCGTGCCAGGGCGTCGCGAGACGGTGGAGCGGCACCTCGGGGCCGTGGACCCATCCCCTCCAGAACCGCTCGGTCTCCTCCAGGAGCGCTCGGACCCCGGACCCTCGGCGGGGGGCGGCCCCCCAGGAGAGGTCGAACGCGACCGACGCATCCGCGGCGAGCGAGATCCGGGCGTACGCCCGCCCGTGACCGACCTCGAGCGCGGCCGGCCCCCGGAGCGCGAGGGACGTGGGCCCTTTGGTGGCGACGACCCCTCCGGGGGTGAGCTCGAGCTCCGCCGGGACCCGGCCGTACTCGAACCGGGGCTCGAAGTACAGCTCGATGTCGGCCGGGAATTCGTTCGCCTGGACGAACCGGACGATCCGGGCCGCCTCCTCATCGCTCCCGCCCTCGGGGACCGGCATGAAATCGACGAGCGTGACCGACCCCCCCTCCGCGCCCTCGAACGTCGTCTCGAGGACGTTCGTCGACTCGCGGTACTGCTGTGTTCCGGGGCCGGCGCCAACCGGCCGGAGGAGGAACGTTCCCCCCCGGATCGGGTCGAGGAGGCGCGCGAACACGCTCGGGCTCGCGAACTTCGGGAGGCACGCCCAGTCGATCGAGCCGGCCCGATGGACCAGCGCCGCCGTGCGGAGGTTGCCGATCACCCCGTAGTCGTGGATGGAACTCGGCGCCGCCAGCGACTCCGCCGTCACCGGCGCGGAGCGCCCCGCCGGCGACCGGCTCGGCGCGACCCGACGCCGACGGCCCATCCTTGGGGGCCTACGAGCACCCGCTCGTCGCGCCGCAGACCGTGCAGGCGTAGCACGTTCCGGAGCGGACCATGATCCCGCCGCAGATGTGGCACGACGGGGCGTCCTCGCTCACGCCGCGGGCCCCCGTCTCGAACGTGTCGAGCGACTTCGCCGCGAACGTCTGCGACTTGGCGCCGGTCCCCGCGGCGGTCGTCCCGCCGTGGCCGTTCCCCTCCGCGGGTCCCTCGAGGCCGATCGCGCGGCGTTCGTCCTCGGTGAGGAACTCGATCGCGAGCCAGCGGGCGACGTAGTCCGGGATCGACTTCGCGAAGCGGACCTTCGGGTTGTTCGTCGCGCCCGCGGGCTCGAACCGCAGGTGGGCGAGCTTCCGGACGAGGTCCTTCAACGGCACCCCGTGCTGGAGCGCCATCGACATCGAGATCCCGAGCGAATCCATCAGCCCGTTGACGGTCGATCCTTCCTTCGTGACCCGGAAGAACACCTCGCCGGGCCGTCCGTCCGGGTAGAGCCCGACGGTGACGTAGCCGTCGTGCCCGCCGACCGAGAAGTGGTGGGTGATCGCCTGCCGTTCGTCCGGGAGCCGCTCGCGGACCGGGCCCCTCGGGCCGGTGACGGCGGCGCGGCCCTTCCCGGTCTCGTACGGCTGCGACGCCTTGCAGCCGTCGCGGTAGAGCGCGACCGACTTGATCCCGAGCTTCCACGCCTCGAGGTAGATCGCCTCGATCTCCTCGACGGTCGCCTCGTTCGGGAGGTTGATCGTCTTCGACGCCCCGCCCGAGAGGAACGGCTGGACCGCCCCGAGCATCTTCAGGTGCCCCATCGGCGAGATCGTCCGCTTGCCGGTCCCCGGCGCGAGCGCGCAATCGAACACCGGGAGGTGTTCCGCCTTCAGGTCGGGCGATCCTTCGACGGTGCCGTTCGCCTCGATGTAGGCGGTGATCCGGGCAATCGTCTCCTTCGGGTAGCCGAGGCTCTGGAGCGCGTCCTCGGCGGTGTGGTTGACCATCCGCATCGCGCCGCCGCCGACGAGGTTCTTGACCTTGACGAGCGAGAGCTCGGGCTCGAGCCCGAGGGTGTCGCATCCCATCAGGAGGCCGATCGTCCCCGTTGGGGCGATGACCGAGATCTGGGCGTTCCGGTAGCCCCACATCTCGCCGGCGCGGACCGTCTCGCGCCACGACTCTCCGGCGGCCTTCACGAGCTCCGTGAGCCGGGGGTCGGCGTTCGGGATCTTCTCCGAGGCGGCCCGGTGCTTCTCCATCACTCGGAGCATCGGCGACCGGTTGCGGTCGAAGCCGGCGAACGGACCGACCCGGCGGGAGATCTCGGCAGACATGCGGTACCCCTCGGCGGAGAGGATCGCCGACACCGATGCCGCGAGCTCGCGGCCGGCGTCCGAGTCGTAGGCGAGGCCGTAGTGCATCAGGAGCGACCCGAGGTTCGCGTAGCCGAGCCCGAGCGGCCGGAAGTCGTGGGAATTCTGGGCGATCGGCGCCGTCGGATAGCTCGAGGCGTCGACGAGGATCTCCATCGCGAAGATCATCGTGCGGACCGCCTCGCGGAACAGCGGCAGGTCGAACTGGCCGGACTCGTCGAGGAACTTCATCAGGTTGATCGACGCGAGGTTGCACGCCGTGTCGTCAAGGAACAGGTACTCCGAGCACGGGTTCGAGGCGTTGATCCGGCCGGCCATCGGGCTCGTGTGCCAGTCGTTCGTGATGTCGTCGAACTGGACGCCGGGGTCGCCGCACCGCCACGCCGCGTAGGCGAGCTTCCGCCAGAGGTCCTTCGCCTTCGACGTGGTCGCGACGGAGTGGTCGGTCCGGTTGTACGTCTTCCAGTCGCCGTCCTTCACGACGGCGTCGATGAACGAGTCCGGGATCCGGACCGAGTGGTTCGCGTTCTGGTAGGCGATCGAGGCGTAGGCGGAATCCGGGTCGGTCCCGTCGAAGTTCGACGAATACCCCTCGCGGATCAGGGCGAGCGCCTTGTCCTCCTCGCGGACCTTGCAGTCGATGAAGTCGAGGATGTCGGGGTGGTCCATGTTGAGGATCACCATCTTCGCGGCGCGCCGGGTCGTCCCCCCGGACTTGATGACGCCGGCGAGCGCGTCGAACGCGCGCATGAACGACACCGGGCCGCTCGCGATGCCGCCGCCGCTGAGGCGTTCGTGGCTCCCCCGGAGCGACGACAGGTTCGAGCCGGTGCCGCTGCCGCCCTTGAACAGGCGTCCCTCGCTCGTCGCGAGGGCGAGGATCGAGTCCATGTCGTCGCCGACGGACTGGATGAAGCACGCGGAGCACTGGGGCGGCTCGCGGACGCCGACGTTGAACCAGACGGGGCTGTTGAACGCCGCCATCCGGTGGACCATCAGGAACGAGAGGCTCTCCTCGAGCCGGGTCGCCTCCTCCGCGGTGTCGACGTAGCCGAGGTCGAGGCCGTGCTGGGCGATCCAGTGCGTGACGCGGCGGATCATCCCGTCGACGGAGTTCTCGCGGCGGCCTTGGATGACGCGGAAGTACTTCGACGCCGCGATGTTGATCGACGTCTCCGACCAGTCGGCGGGCGCCTTGATCCCGCGCTGCTCGAAGATCACTTTCCCGTCGGCGGAGCGGATGATTGCGTCGTGCGACTTCCACTCGACGGTGTCGAACGCGGTCTTCCCTCGCGGAACGAGGCGCGGGACCGCGATCGCCTCTCGGCCGGTGCGGTTCGCCGCGCGGGCGACCGCCTCCTCAGGGACACTTGGGGTGCGGCGCTTCGGAATTGCCATGGGGTTTCCACCTCGGAGGGGGTC
>DASYOF010000092.1:0-6100 GCA_036007995.1 Thermoplasmata archaeon | reverse complement strand
TCCCCGTCGAGGTCTCCCCGGTGTCGCCGCCGAAGTTGTAGGCGGAGGGAACGCTCGCCCAGCCCCCGTGGCTGGCGTTGGTGTACATCAGCTCCACCGAGCCGCTGATCGAGCGGAACACGGCGTTGTCGCCGCCGATGTCCCCGACGAGGTCCATCTCCGCATCCCGGAACAGACCCGCGGGCGCGTCGCTGAACGCATCGATCGAGAACCCGGGCTTGTTCGCCGGCGGGGTCGAGGGCGCGCCGGGGCTGTTGAACACGATGATGTCGCTGATCCCCGTCACGAGGGTCCCGGTCCCCGCCTCGAGGATCCGGTAGCCGTAGGAGACTTGGGTGCGTTTCTGGGCGTTGACGGTCGCATTGTTGTAGAGCTGGACGGTGATCGGATACGACGCCGGGGAGATCGGCACCGTGCCCCCGACGCATTGGAAGACGCCGCCGTAGACCGTCAGGATCGTGCTGACTCCCGCGCCGCTCGTGTGGCAGGCGGAGTAGATCGTTCCCGGCTCGATGACGAACGGGGCCTGGGTCGCCGAGGTGAGGTTGAACGTGTCGTCGACGAAGTGGATGCCGGTGTCGTTCCAGTCGATCACGTTCTGGGTCCAGAAGAAGCCCTGGTCGGAGCCCGGGATCGACATGTTCGTCGCGACGGTGTTCAATTGGACGCCGAATTCGTTGAACGATCCGACGAATCCGTCGGCCGCCCCGCCGGGCTCGATGACCCCGACGGAGGCCGGGTCGGTCATGTTCGGAGGGGCCGCCAAGGTGACCTGGCCCATCAGGCGCGAAACGTTGTACGAGTAGGGGGTCGCGCCGAGCCCGTAATCCGCCAGCCCGAGCGGGGCGGGCTGGGAGACGTAGAGCGGGTTGACCGTCCCGCTGGAGGTCGCGGGGTGCTGCAGAAGAGCGAAGTTCGGAAGAGAGGTGAGGGGGCGGAGCTTCGCGTCATGATGACTGAGCGCGGAGATCCAGGGAACGTTCGCGAGCGAGGCCGGAACCGGGCCCGGGAGAGTACTGTGGGTCGCCACCGGGCCGACGAGCGCCGTCGGGAGCGAACTCCCCCCGCGAGCCTCCAGCGAGCCATGGAGGGCGCTCGATTGGAGTCCGGCGAGGTAGGTCCCGCCGGGGAGGACCATCAGGGCACAAACGGCGACAGCGATGGGCAAGAGCAGCGCAGCCTTCGGAAATCTCGCTCCGGCGAACATACTGCGCTTGCGACGGGTTCGACGTATAACAAGATTCCCGCCAGTTCTCGCCGCGTCGGGCCGGGCGAGGCATCGGGACGCTACCGGCGGCCCCATTGGCCACCGAAGGGTGACGGACCGACGCTCCGAATCGGGTAGGTTACGCCGTCGCGAACGGCTTCATCGTTCCAGACGGGGTGACCGTCGACGGTGAAGCTGGAGCGTCGGGTGGCCACGTGCGCGGTGCTGTTCGCGCTGGGTGTTGCCGCGGGAACGGCTTACCTCACCTGGTACCCCAACACCCGGTCCCTCGCCGCATTGGGGTCGGGACTCGAAATCGGTAGCCTCGTCGCCTGGTGGGCCCCCGGCCGGGACGAAACGGAATGGGTCAGCGTTCGCCGGTGGCGATCGCTCGCAACGGTGGCGATGGCCGGAGGTACCGGCCTGATCGCGTCGCGCGTCGTACTCCTCGGGCTGGGTCCATGGGGCTTCGCGGCCGGAAGGTTCGCCATCGCCATCGGGAGGCCGTATCTCGGAGGAGGATTGGCGCTGGGCGGTGCGAGGCGATACCTGTACCTTCGAACCGCGGTCGATCGATATCCGGGTGGATTCTGAGGGTTCGTTCCCAGAGGCGGGCCGGTTCCGGCCGTCCCAGCAACTCGGTTATCCCCGTCGGGTACGCCGGTGGGGAAGACCCACCGCCTTCCCAGTAGACGGCACGTGGGTGTCGGAGTCCTCGTCGGGATCCGAAGGCCCTCCACCTTGGGCAGCGACTCGGCCGGACCCCGGGATCGATTTCGAGATCGAATCGCCCGCTCCGCGCGTCCGTCAGCGCCCTCCACCGCCGTGGGACGGAATCGGCGAGCCGGCCCGGGGGAACGTCCCCGGACCGAGCGGGATTGGACCCGGGGTGGGGCCGACGCGGGTCGGCTCGTCCGACCGTTCAGACCGACCGGGAGAACTCCGCGAGGGCGAGCTGCATGGCGAGACGGCGCTGGTCGTCGGGGGAGCTCGCGAGGTCGTCCGTAATGCGCGCGATCATCGCTTCCAACGGGTTGTTGTTGACGGCGAGCTTCTTCGCTTCCGCTCCAATGCCGCTCAGTCGCATCTGGTACTCCGCCCAGGCCGTGACGAACTCCACCACTGTCTTCTGCCGGTCGACCATGTCGGGGGGACCTCATCGGCCGGGTATCAGCTCATCGCATCGACGCTTCGCGGGCTCGGGGCGTGCGTCCGCCCCACGACCGGGCGCGAAGGGCTACTTCGAGCCGTGTCCGCCCGAGGAGAAGGCGACGGAGGTGTCGGCCCGGATGGGGATGTGCCGAGGCGGGGATTCAATTTCCATGGGCGAGCGCCTGACGGTGCGCGGCCGGAGCCACCCGCCTCCGGGATTGCGCCCCGCCTCCTCGGAGGCCGAGCGTTGAGTTCGGCGACCGCGATCGTTACTTCGGTCGCGCCGGGTCGAGGGGGAGGCCGTCGCGGAACCGGATCGACGCGTGGCTGCCGTTGCAGAACGGCATGTTGTCGGACGCGCCGCACCGACAGAGGGTCATGCGGTTGCGGGTCTCGTACGCCTTCCCGTCCTGGGACTCGACCCGGACCCCGCCGCGGACCCAGAGCGGGCCGCTGACCTCGAGCGCCGGGTCCTCGACCAGCCCCAGCGACGGAGGGAGCGGCTGTTCGAGGGCCTTGCCGGACGCCTTGTCGTGGAGGACGAGTCGGCCGGCCGGGCAATGGTTCGCCTCGCGGACGACGAGGTCGCGCACGTCGGGCCGTTCGCTTCGTTCCATCAGCGCCCAGATCTTCCCGCCCGGATCGCAAAACCGCGCGAAGGCGCAGTACTTCTCGGCGTCGCTCAGGACCATCGTCGGTCCGTCGATGTGCTCGGACTGCCGCTCGAGCGGCCGACGGGACGCGGTCTCCTCGCCCTCGAAGCCGACCTCCAGGTGGGTGTTGTCGCAGAACGGTTTGTGGCTCGACTGTCCGCAGCGGCAGAGGAGGTAGTCCGGTCCGCCGTCGATGGTACGCCCGGGGGTCCAGTCCCACGACTCTCCGGCGGCGTTGGGCGTGATGACCTGGACCGAGAGCGGCACGTTCCCGGTGACGCGGTACGGTCCTCGCTTCATGATCGTGACCTTCATCTCGGAGTTTTCGCTCAAGTCCAATCTCCCCCGGCTTCGGCGCTCGTGCCGCGCATGTTCGGGATGCGTCCCGAGGGAGGAGTTGGCCTATAATCTTGACCGACCGGGCGGCGGAACTTCCCGACGCCTGACGATCCGGCCCTCCATCGGTCGGCTTACTCTCGCGTTGGTTGGCGGCGTCGCGGCCAGCCGGCCATTATCCCGCCGGCGGCGCCTCCGCCCCTTGTCGGGTGCCGCGATGCCGGGTTGGTACAACGCCAGCGAAATGAAGAATCCGCCCCAAGGGAGGATGAAGGCGGTCGATGTCGGGAGCACGAAGGTTTTCTTGGTTCACGGAAGGTCCGGGATCCGCGCTTTCGAGGACCGGTGCGGGCACGTGTCGGCGCCGCTCAGCCTCGGGACGTTCCGGAGTGGCCTCATCAAATGCCCGCTCCGCTCCGCGGTGTACGACGCCGAGACCGGCGAGGTCCGTGGGCCGCCGATCACACGCCGGGAGGGGGCCAGCAAGCTCCCCCCGGAGATGATGGAAACGATGGCCGCCATGGACCCGATCATGGCCCAGGTCCGTTGCGAGACCCTCCGTCCCTTCCCCGTCGCGGTCGAGAACGGCCAGGTCCTGGTCTTAGTCTGAGTCACCGGGTCGCTCGGCCGTTTTTTGACGCCACCGACCCACGGAGGAGCGAACCCAGTGGCCCGCGGAATCGAGCCGCGCGAAGGTCGGACCGGAGCTCAGGCGGCGGGAAATGCCGCCGGGACCTCGTAGCGGAGCGCCAAGACGCCCGATTGGAAGATCCGGCTCTCCTTCAGGGCCAACGGCTGCCGGAGCTCGGACTCCCCGAACAGAGGCCGCCCCTTCCCGACGACAATCGGCTGAACTCGAACGTTGATCTCGTCCACCAGGTGCGCCGTCCAGAGCGGCGCCAGAATCGTCGAGCTGCCGAGAATCAGGATGGAGCCTCCGGTGCCTTGCTTCTCTTCCCGGATCATTTCGGCGACCGGTCGATGAACGAACGTCGTATTCTTCCAGGTCGAGGAGTCGAGCGTGCGCGTGAACACGATCTTGGGCAAGTCCGTCATGTGCTTCGCGATGTACGGTTCTTGTTCCATCGCGGACGGGGTCGGCCAGAATTGCGCCATCAGCTCGTAGGTGCGACGCCCCATGACAATCGAGCCGGCCGCCCCCATGATCTTTCGGGACCACTCCATCGACTCCTCGTCGAATCCGAACCAATCGATCTCGCCATTCGGCCCGCCGAAGTAGCCGTCCAAGGACAGCAGATGATCGGTCACCACCTTCCGCAATGCGACACCCCGAGGTCCGACCGGGTCACTCGTCATCAAGGTTTGCGGCGAGCGCTCCTCGAAACCGTCGGGGCTCCGAACGGATCGAATCCGCGCGTGAGCCCCGAGCGCCGCGAGGCCCGGTTCACGACCGACAGGCGCCGCCCGACTTCGGCCGCGCGGTCGAAGGGTCGCGGACCGAATATTGCGAGTACTGGGAAAGCGGGGACGGCGGATTCGTTATTCAGGCCGAGACAACCTTCATTGAGATGAGTTCGAGGTGATTGCCGTTAGTTGCTGAATTCAGGGACGCCAAAGCGGACATTCCGCTCAAGACAGCGTGGGACACGTAGTACTCCGCTTCGGTGGTGGAGTAAAAGAAAATCTCGAGGTCGTAAATTGCCATGGGCCACGAAGTGAAGTTGCCCGTAAAGGTCCAGGACCAAGTCACATTCGAGCTTGAATTGAGCAGCGAGGACTGTATTACTTTGGAGTTGCAAACTCCCCCCCGGCAATCCGTGTAGTTCTGAAGGTACGCGGAGGTCCCCGGCCACCGTTTGATCGGCTGCCCGACGTTGTGCAGGTTGCCAGACCGGAGGTAGGCCGTCGCGTTTTCCCTAGCCACGGTGACCTCGGTGCAGTTCGAGAGAGAACTAGACCTAGGAGTGCAAGTCCCAGGAATTGACGTGACGAACACATTCGAGGTGGCTTGCAGGGTGACCACGACCTTGCCCGCGCCCGTCGAGTGAAAGAAGACCTGGTGGGAGAGCAGGATGCTCATCCACACGGATTGGCCGGTCGTCCCACCTGAAAGGTTTCCACATGAGGTGACATTATTGGTCCGATAGAACCCGCCACTTCCCGTGGTCGTGTTGATTGAGCCGAAGAAGATGTTTGTCCCCTCGCACGCTGTCGAGGGCGAGTTGTGGGCAGATTCGTGGACTTTCAATCCCTTGAAGGGAGCTTTGAGCACAACGACCGTGGAGCCCGAAGTTAGGGGCGTCCCAGCCAGAAGGAGTGCGAGGCACGTTAGAATCGCCCCGAAAGCCAGTCCTCTTCCAGGTCGCACTGCGAGCCGCCCCCATCGCAGCGCGAGTGAAAGTTCGTCGGCTATATGGAGAGCCCGATTCCTCGTAGGAGCCCCTCGCTAGACTGCCGGCCGCGGATCGAGTCTCTCGAAGGCTATCCGGGCGGGGGGCGACATGCCGTCGTTGGCCATGATTTCGAGCCTGGGCGACTGCCACGTCGTAGCTTATGCGACGATGGCGGGTTCGAGTGACGGGGGAAGAGCCGGCATGTCGGCCCTGTTTCCCTGTCGAGCCCGCGGTTTGGTGATTGACCAGTTCAGGTGGTCAGCTTCACGGATATGAGGCGGGCGCCGTAGGTCCCCGACCATAGATCCAAGGTGGCGGCGGAGTATCCGCCTGTGGAACCCACCTGCAAATGGGAGAACATGGCGACCGTGAATGAATACATGCGGCCCGCGACTAGA
>DASYOF010000091.1:0-9189 GCA_036007995.1 Thermoplasmata archaeon | reverse complement strand
CCCGGCGGATCGCGTGCCTCGCCGTGACGCTGCGCCCGCGCCCCCCGGGCCAACGGCCCGCGCCGGACCGAAGAGGCGGCGGGGGGTCCCGACTTTCGGGCGACGAACCCAACACGGCCCGCGCCTCGGACGCGGCGTTCCGCCGGCTCGAGGCGGTCGACGAACTCGCCGATCCCGGTTCTCCCGACGCCGACCTTCTGATCCGATTCCTGGCGGAGCTCGATTCTCGGCTGCCGGACCGGCCCACGGTCCGGGTTCTGGTCGCGCCGGCCGACCCGACGACCTCGCCGTCCGTCGTCCGATGGCGCATCCGCCACCCGACGTTCGAGATTCTGACCGCCTCCGACCTCGACTCGTGGAAGCGGCTCGTCGTCCGGGAGCTTCGAGCGGTCGGAGAGGCCCGGGCCCCGTCCCGCCGCTTTGAGGGGCGGGCCGAGGTCACCCATTCTTTGTCCCGATCGCTCGACTTGCTGGACGGGGTCTCGTCCGAGTTCGAGTGGATGGCGCCCGACTCGGAGATCGCCGCCGGGGAGGCCGCCTACCGGTTACGGTACGAGCTTGCCGTGACAGGCCGGCCCGTCTTCAAGACCCCTCCGCCGATCGGTCGGTCGATGGCGACCACGCCGGACGGGGACGAGCGCTTACGGAGTTCCGCCCGACGAATCCTGCGCGACAATCTTCGCGTCCGACCGCGGGAGCGAGTGACGGTGGAAGCGTGGACCGAGTCGCTCCCCTATGCGAACGCCTTCGTGCTCGAGTCGCTTCGGCTGGGGGCCCGACCCCTCCTCCTGTACCAGGACGAGCCGACGTACTGGGCCGCCGCGACGGAGGTCTCCGCGAAGTCGCTCGCCGCGCTCGGGGACCATCGACGGGCGGCTCTCGAGCGGACGGACGCGTTCGTCACGTTCTTCGGGCCGAGCGACCGGGAGAGGTTCCACGCGCTGCCGACCGCGATCCGGTTCCGGCTCGGCGAATACCAGGACGCGCTCTACGACGCCGCGGCCCGAGCCGGGGCCCGGGCCGTCCAAATGGCGATCGGCCGGGTCTCCCCGGCGTCCGCGCGAATGTACGGCGTCGACGCCATCGCCTGGCGGGACGAGCTGATCGACGGGACGCTCCTCGACCCGAAGCTTCTCTCCCGCCGCGCCGCCGTCGTCGCCCGACGGCTCGCGACCGGTCGGGAGCTCACGATCACGCACGCCAACGGGACCGATCTCCGACTGCGTCTCCGCGGTCGGAAGCCGTTCGTCTCGGACGGGACCGTACGCCAGCCGACCTCGGCCGGAAACTGGAGCCTCGTGACCCTCCCCGCCGGCGTGGTCACGGTCGCCGTCGACGAACGGACCGCTGAGGGCCCCTTCCGTGCGAACGTCCGGAGCTCGGGGGGGCTCTCCGACACGGTCGGGGAGTTCTCCGGAGGCGCGTGGACGTTCGAGGGGGGCCGGCTCCGCCAGTTCGAGTATGCCGAGGGATTGGAGGCGTTCACCCAGAGCTACGGCCGCGCCAAGGACGGGCCCGACCGGCCGGCTTCGGTCTCGATCGGGCTGAACGAACGGCTGGACACCGCGCCGCTTCTCGAGGATCAAGGGCTCGGGACGATCACGATGCACCTCGGACGGAACGACCACGTCGGGGGAGCGACCCGCTCCGGTTGGTGGGCGTGGCTCTTCCTCCGGGGCGGCCAGCTCGCGGTCGACGGCAAGCCCCTCGTCCGCGACGGGAAGCTCGTCGGATGACCCGGCCGGGCCGGGACCACGAACGAAGGAGCGTCGTCGGATGCTGATCGTCGTGGTCGTGATCGTCCTGGTCGCCTTCGGGTTCGCGTTCAGCATGGGCGCCCACTACACGGGCGCGTGCATGGGCATGCCGAGGGCCGCGGGCGCCATCCGCACCGTTCCGGCGCTGCTCGTGATGGCCCCGCTCGTCCTGATCGGGGCGCTCCTCGCGAGTCACGGAGTCGTCGCGACGGTCGGCCACTCGATCCTCGAGACCCCCACGGTCGCGCTGGCGATCGCGGTCGCGATCGTCGGAGCCGCGTTCGTCCTGACGAGCGCCTACAACTTCCTCACCATCCCCACGTCGACGATCCAGATCCTGGTCTTCTCGGCGGTCGGGGCCGGGTTCGCGGAGGGGATCGCGATCGATTGGGAGACCATCGGTGAGCTCGTCGTCCTCTGGGCGGTGGCCCCGTTCGCGGCGTGCGGGCTCGGCTACGCCTTCGTCCGCGTGGGGGATCGCCGGGGGCTCCCGACGCCGGGGCCGCTCGGCGCCCGCGCGGTCGCCGGCTTGGTCGCGGTCGGCATGGCGGCCTCGTTCGCGATGGGGGCGAACGACGTCGCGAACTCCTCCGGCGCGCTCGTGATGACCGGGCTTTTCCCCGTCCTGACCGCGGTCGCCATCGGCGGGGTCGGGCTCGCGCTCGGGGTGCTCACGTGGGGCAAGCCGCTCCTCGAGAAGGTCGCCTTTCACGTCGTCGCGCTCGACGCCCGGACCGCGACGAGTTCGCAGCTGGCGCAGTCGGTCGTCATCCTCGTCGCCGTCTCCTTCGGCCTGTTCACCTCGATGAACCAGGCGCTCGTCGGCGCGATGATCGGCGCCGGGGTCGCTCGCGGGGGGACGGGCGTGATCGGCAAGGCGGTTCGCGACATCCTCGCGGGCTGGGCGCTCGGTCCGGTGTCCGGCCTCGCTCTCGGATTCGTGTTCGCGCTTGCCGCGGCGCGGCTCGTCACCGGGGGCTAAGGTCCCCGCGGCGCGTCGCGGCTACGGCTTGCGAACCCGTCGGGGGCGCCGACGGTTCGCCGCCCGGGCGCCGGTCCTAGACCGACTCGATCTCGACGAGGACCCGGTACCCGCGGAGGAGGTTCGTGGTCTCGTCCGCGAGGTCGAGAACCTGGTCCCGCGTGGGCGCGCCGTTCCAGTCGTAGACGAAGTCGTAGTTGCCCTGCGTGGGGACGAACCCGAACTCGCGGAGCCGGTCGGCGACCTCCGAGGGCTTCGCCCCTTCGCTGTGGAAGGTGACGCGGAGGTACGTCTCCATCGGCGGGTCACCGGGCCGGAGCGGGATAAGCCTTCGGACGCGAGCGCATCAGCGCGGCTCCGCAAGAGTTTCGCGAGCGCGCGTCGAAGCCCCTCCAGCCCGCGCGCATACGAGAAGCGCTCGGGGGGACCCTCGGGGGCGGCGAGTTCGCCCCGGCCACTGGGGACCGCCCCCGTGCTCAGCGTCACTCGATAATCCCAAGGTTCCGCCGAGTCGGGACGGGCCGAACCGACCGTCCGGACGACGACCTCGCGGCCCGGGAGCGCCTCACCGAACGAGCGAGCGATCGCGATCACCTCGTCTCGGCTCCCCCCGAGTACCTGGACGACCGTCGGACCGACGGCCCGTCCATCCGCCCCGAGCCGGCCCGCTCGGATCCGACGGGAGGAGATCGCGCGAAGGTCGTCGGCGACGACGAGAGGGACGACCACGACCTTCAGGGGGGGCAGATGGCGCTCGGCTCGCCGAAAGTTGACCGCCTCCGCCCCGGCGACGGTGTCGGCGGAGACCACGATGACGTCGATCCCCGGCTCGGCGGCCCGCCCGACGGTGTCGTCGAGCGGCACGACCTCGACCTGGAGGTCCGGATAGGTCTCGTGGAGGTACCGGACGAGCTCCCGCCGGCGGACCGCGTACGGCCGGATCGACGACGCGAGCGGCTTCGGATGCTCCGCGAGATAGCGCTCCGTCGTCAGGCCGATCCGGACGGTGCCGGCGGCGCGCGCGGCGGCGTCGAGCAGCGCCCGGTGACCGGCGTGGAGGCGGTCGAACGTCCCGCCGAGGACGGCGGTGCGGCCGCGGGCGGGGGATCGCGGCACTAGATATGGACGATCTGGAGGAGGAGGAAGACGCCGAGGATCGCGATCGCGACGTACATCAGGTAGGTGTAGTTGACTTTCGCTTGCCGACGCTCGTCGAGGGACCGCCGGCACGCTTTGCTGCAGGTTTCCGTGCTGACGTCGCACGGCTTGCCGCAGACCTTGCAGTGGCGGTGGTCGTCCACGTCCGGCACGTCCGAGCGAGACGGCGCGGCGGCTTAGGGGTTCCCCCCGGGCCGCCTACGCTCGGAACATCCGCCCGATGGCGAGCTCGGTCGCATCCGGAAGAGACGCGCGGTACGCGGCCTCGCGCGGGACTCCGGGGCGGCGCGTGGTTTCGCTCGGGGTCGTGCGGAACGTCGCCTTGGCCCCTTCGCCGCCAAGCTCGGCGAGCTCCTGGGCGCCGATGGCGAGGGGGGTCGCCTCCCGCCAGACGGTCTCGAACCGCATCGAGTTCTGCCGGACGAACTCCTCGTCGAACGACTCGACGAGGGGGCCGCCGCCCGGCCGGGGGGGCGAGAGCGCACCGAAGCCGCGGATCGCGACCTTCCGGTCGATGACCCAGAGGCGGGCGAGCTGGGGCGTCCAGATGCGGACTTCGGGGCGGTTCGAGGTCGTGCCGGGCACGGCCAGGAGCCGGGCGAGGAATTCGAGGTCGGTCGCCCGGTAGTCGACGACCAGTTGCACGCGGACCCCGCGTTCGCACGCCCTCTGGAGCGCCTTCGCGACGTCGACGCGGGCGCCTTCGGCGAAGACGCCCGGCCGGGAGAGGGCCTGGACCTCCTGGCGGGCCGAGTTGATCCGCTGGAGGAGGTCGGGAGCGAGCTCCTCGTCCTTCGGGATGATCCGGGTGCGCCCCGGCACCATCGGCCGCGGCGCGAGCGGGCGAACGACCGGTTCGCCGTCCTCGAGGCCCGGCTGGCGCTGGGGGGATTCGGCGAGGTAGATCGCCCGCACGACGCGGTGGAGGTCGACCTCGTCGCGGAGGAAGACGGTCGCGCGGTCGAGCAGGCGCCCGACGTCGAGGCCGACGTAGCGGTGGGGGCGCCGTCCGGTCGGGACGACCAGGCCCCGCGCGGCGAGGCGGGCGAGGATCCGGTAGCCGGTCGCCCGGTCGAGCTGGGAGGCGGCGATCGCGTGGCGGGCGGTGACCGGGCCGTTCCGAACCACGGCGCGGTACATCTGCGCCTCGTGGACGGTGAGCCCGAGATGCGTGAGGCCGCGCGTGAGCTCGTCCGTGCCGTTCGAGCTGTCCGGCTCCGCGGGGTCGGCCGACAGGGGCGGGGGGGGCGACCGGGCGGGCATGTCACCCGGGGCCGTCTCGGTCGGACGTGACGCGGTTGTCGCGTACGTCGCGTGATGCCGCGTCTGATTCATGGGTTTCTCGCCCGCCCAGGCCGTTCGAGACATTCCTGCCGGTCCCCTCCCGCACCGGTGATACAGTTGGCGATAATGCGTATTTATACTTACTCGAAGAACCCGGAAAAACGGCCCGGCGCCCGCCGGGAACGGTCGCGAGTCTCGCTCGGGGGTCGCGTCGGATTCTGGCGCCGCCGGAGCGGCCCCGTCGGCCGATCCGCCCTACCGGCGCCGGGCCGGTCGCCGTCGGTCCGCAGGCGGCTCCTCGTCGAGCGGCTCGTCGGAATCCCCGGCGGTCCCCGAGGCGGCGCTCGTCGTCCCGCGGCTGGCGGCGCGGGTCGGCGCCGGCCCGAGCCCGGCGAGCGGGTCCTTCTCCTCGACTTCCGACCACGCGGAGTCCCCGAGCCGCTCCGTCTTTCCCCGCTCGAGCGCCCGGCGGTCGTCGGTGAGCTGGGAGAGCTGGCGGACGAGGGTGAGCCAGACCCGGCCCTGGTTCGTGATCGACGTCTCCATCCGGTCGCGGATCTCCGCGGTCTTCTCCTGGAGCTCCGCCTCGAGGCGGCGGACCTCCCGGTGGAGGTCGCGCCGGACGGTCTGGAGCTCGGCGTCCGACGTCGGGGCCGCACCGGGCGGCGCCTTCTGGATCTCCGCGATCTTCATCCACGCCTTCCGGACGACCGGCACGAGCCGGTCGCTGAGCACCTGCGTCCGGTGGTCGAGCTCCTCGAGCTCGCCGCGGATGCGCGTCTCGAGCTGCTCGAGGAGCGACTCGCGTTCGGCGAGCACCTGCTCGACCTGCTCGAGGCGGCGGAGGCCGTCGGACGGCATCTCGGCGATCCGGGCCTCGGCCTCGCCGACGCGGGCGTCGACCATCCGCTGGGTCTCGAGACGGAACGCGTCGATCGTGCGGGCGATCCGCTCGCGGAGGATCGGCTCGAGCTTCGCCGGGTCGCTCGCGCGGGCGAACGACCCTTCGACCTCGCCCTTCAGGCGGGCGAGCAGTTCGAGGTACTTCTCCCGCTCGCGCTCCAGTCCCTCGCGCAGCCGCTCGTCGAAGTGGCCCTGCATGCGGACCTGGAGGTCCGCGATCGCCTGGAGGTTCGCGGCGCCGACCTCGGCGGCGCGGCTCTCGAGCTTCTGGGTGACGCGCGTCTCGGCCTCGCCGACCCGCCCGTCGAGGGTCCCGGCGAGCCGGGACTGCTGGTCGACCGAGCTCTTCTGCAGGCGGTCCGCGAGCTCGCGGGTCCGTCCGTCGACGAGGATGGTCAGCCGTTGGTCCGCTTCCTTCTGGTCGCGGAGACGTTTCGCCTCGAGCTCGTCGAGGCGCTTCTGGAGCGATTCGCGGAGCCGCCCTTCGAGCTCCTCCCGGACGGAGATCTCCCGGTCGGCCGCTTCCCGGAGGTGGAGGTCGAGTTGCGCGGAGAGGCTCGCCCGGAGCTCTTCCTCGATCCGCTCGGCGCGCTCGCGGAGCTCGGCGTTCGTCCGGTCGGCCTCGTCCCCGATCCGCTGCCGGTGGGCCTCGACGACGCCCCGCTGGTCCTCGCGGATCCGGCCGAGCGCTTCGGCGACCTTCGGGTCGAGTTGGGTCTGGAGCCGCTTATCGACCTCGGGGACGATCGCGGTCGCGACCGCGGCCCGGAGCCGGGTCTCGGCCGCGTCGAGGCGCTGGTCGAGCTCGGGCGCGAGCGCGCCCGCGACCGCGGCGCGGAGCCGGGTCTCGACCTCTTCGAGCCGGTGCTCGACCTCGGGAGCGATCTCGGCGGCGACCGCTTCTCGGAGCCTCGTCTCGGTCGCCCCGATCCGCTGGTCGACCTCCGGGCCGATCGCGGCGCCGACCGCCGCCTGGAGCCGGATCTCCGACCCCTCGAGCCGCTGGTCGATCTCCCGCCGGAGCGCGTCGAGGGCGTTCTGTTGAGCGCCTTGAGCCTCCGATAGACTTCTCTCCAATCCGAGGCGAAAGGAGTCGTCCCCCTCCCCTTTTCGGTTGGCCGCCTCCGTCCACTGAGCGGTCAGCCGTTGCTCGAGGTCCGCCGTCGTGCGGCGGAGCTCCTCGGCGAATTGCGAGCGGGCCGCGGTGACCCGCTCGAGAACCATGCGATCGACGTCGGCGGCGGACGGCCCGGTCGGCGTCCTCGGCGGGGGAGCGACCACCGTCGGCTCCGGCGCGGGAGCGGTCGGCGTCGCGGGCGGAACCGGTCGGGCGCCCGGCGGCGGGGACACGGAAGCGCCCTCGGGCGGCGGGGGCGGAGGAAGCGGGCGGCTGGTGGGCAACGGCGTCTCCGGCGGTCGCACGGCCGGAGCCGGCGGGGGCGTCGGGGTCGCGGCGGCGGGGTGGAGCGTCGGGTCGTCGCTGACCGACATCGGCACGACCTCGCCCCGGTCGGCGCGGGCGGGGGGAACGGAATCGGACGGTCGGTTTAGCCAGGGGGGAAGCTGCCGCCCCGGGGCGGGCGCGTCGGCGGTCGCCGCCGCGGGCGGCGCCGGGCGGACGACGGCGTCTTCGGGGGCGGGTTCGCCGACCGAGCTCGGGACGCGAGCCTGCAGGTACTCCTGCGCCCGTTTCGCCGTCTCGGCGGTCACGGTGACGTGGCGGCCCCGCGCGCGCTGGAGCAGGAGCGCCGCGCTCTCCATCGCGGTACCGATCCGCCAGATCTCCTTCCGGCGGTCGCGGCCGCCCTGACGCTCCGGGTCGGCGAGATGGGCCCGGAGGCGGGCCGTCTCGACGAGGTCGACCCGTTGCCGGATCGGCACGAGCTTCGCCTCCTGCCGCTCGCGGACGAATTGCAGGATGAGCGGCGACGTCTCCTTCGTCCGGCCGCCGAGGCTCGGGACCCCGTCGGTCAGGTCGCGCACCGTGACCGACGCCGACTCCCAGCTCTGGATCCGCTTCGCATGGCGGTCGCCGGCGGCCTCGCCGCGACCGACGCGCATCAGCGCGAGGGAGAGCGGGATCTGCTCCGTGAACTCGTGGAGGTTCGTCTTCGGCTGCGGGAGGAAGTACGGGAACGCAAGGATCGCCCCAAGGGCGACGAGGGAGGCCGGGAGGACCCGGATCAGGTCGAGTATCGCCTGCATCGTCGCTTCCCACTGGTCGCTGGCGACGAGGAGGACGGGGTCGGTCGACCCGCGGTGGAACAGGAATCCCTCGCCGACCACGCCGTACAGCGCGGGGTCGGGCGCGGGGGGCGGGCGGGTCTCTCGGCGCGGCCCGCCCATGGAGGCGTGCCACCGGAGGACCGTGGCGCCGAACTCCCCGGTTGCGAGGAGCTGCTGGGTGTCGAGGACCAGGGTCTTCATCCCGAGGCGCGGGCGGTCCTCGGTGGATAGGAACATCCGGCCGACGCAGGTGTAGCGGCCGTTCGCGGCCGGGTACAGGAACAGGTTCGGGTAGTAGGAGAGCGGCTGCGACGGGTCCGGGTCCCAGTAGTCGTGGGTGTCGGCGACGTTGACGGTGAGGTTACCGACGATCCGGATCGTCTCGAGCGTCTCGCGGTGGCCGGGGAACTCCTCCGGGACGGTCGTGTACCCGGGGCTCTCGGCCTCGTTGTCGACCTGGCGGCACCAGACGACGCCGACCGGCGAGGTTTGCGCGGCGGCCCGCCGCTCCGCGGCCGGGTCGGTCGCGCTCGCCGCCGGCGTGCCCATCAGTCGCCTCGCGTCGCCCGCCGTTCGAGCACGCGCTCGCAGATCCGGGCCAGGGGCAGGGTGGTGTTGACCATGACCGGGATCCCGAGGGTGTCCGGCCCGGCGGTCGGAGCCTCCAGGCCGGTCTCGTTGAGGAACAGCGGGTGGCCCTCCCCGGCCGAGACCGCGCTCGACACGAGGAAGACGTCCTCCTTCGCCGAGATGCCACGGCCGTCGTGCGCCACGAGGATCGTTCCCATCCCGGCGCCGTCGCGCCGCAGGAGGAAGTCCGGGATGTCGAACACCGACCGGTACGTGCGGTCGCGGACCGCCTGCTCGATCTCGGCGTAG
>DASYOF010000090.1:0-9083 GCA_036007995.1 Thermoplasmata archaeon | reverse complement strand
CTCCAGTTCGACCTTACGGTGACGGGGTCGACGGGAGGAACCGCCGGTCCGCCAGGGGGTTGGGAGAACGCCTCGTCGGCGGTCGTTCTCACCGAGACCCCGTCGCCCGGATTCGAGTTCGCCGGTTGGCTGGGGAACGGCAGCGGGTCGTACTCGGGACCCACGCCGTCGCCGAACGTGACCCTCGCCGGTTCGGTCCTGGAGATTGCCCAGTTCGAGCCGATCCCCTCCCCGTCGTCGCCGGGCTCGAACGGCAATGGTGCCCGAGCCGCGTGGTGGATCGGCGGGCTTGGACTGGCGATCGGCGTCATCGCGGTTGCCGCCGCCCTCGTTCTCACGCGCCGGTCCCGAAACGCTTCCGAGCCCTCGCCGGAGGGGTCCGACCCGGATCTCGAACCTTCCACGGGTGACGGCGGCGGGGCGGGCGAACCCACCGAAGAGACGACCGCTCGCGAGGGCCCGACTCCGGACGACTGGAACGAGAACTGAGGCCGAGCCCGCCAAGCGCCTCTCGGCGGCGCCGCCAATCGTCGTCCGACGGACGCCGTCGGGCCGAAACGAAAGGGTTGGGGGCCGCGTCTACGCCGACTGACGAGGCGGCGTGACCGTGACCGTCGTCCCCGACGGGGGCGGCGGAGCGGCCGGGGTCACGACCGTGACCGCCGCGGGGGCGGCCGGGGTCGCGGGCGGGACCCGCGTCGTCTGGGTCGTCATCGTCGACGACGCGCCCGTGTAGAGGATGAGCACGACGCCGATGACGAACAGCACGAAGAACCCGACCAACGCGGCGGTGCCGACTTTGTGGGACGTCCAGTCGAGGCAGACGCCCGTGCCGTTCCCGCACGTCTCGAGGTAGCCGATGTCGAAGGCGATGAAGACGAGGGAAACGATCACCAGCAGGGCGCCGGGGACCTTGTACGGGTGTTCGAGCTGCACTTCCTGCGTGGTTTTGCTGACCGCCATTCTGGGCACCTCGACCAGAAGACCGACGTACGGGTATTTGGAGCGCGTCTTACCGAACGGTGATTACCGGTCCGTCAGGGCGTTACCGGCCATCGCCTCGGCCGGCGGCGGCCCTCCCGCGATCGTCGAAGCCCACGGTCGCGCCAAGGCCCCGCGGTCCGGTACGGGGATGACCTTGCGAATGGGTACAACTCGTTCGGAAGGAGTTACCTCATCTTCCGGCTCGGTGTCGGACGCTGCTCATGACCGACCTCGACCCGACGTGCATCAACACGCTTCGATTTCTCGCCGTCGACATGGTCGAGGAAGCGAAATCCGGTCACCCCGGGCTTCCGCTCGGCGCGGCGCCGATGGCCTACGTGCTGTGGGACCGGCACCTCCGCCACAACCCGGCCGACCCCGCATGGCCGAACCGCGACCGGTTCGTCCTCTCCGCCGGCCACGGCTCCGCTCTCCTCTACGCCCTCCTCCACACCACGGGGTACGACCTCCCGATCGAGGAGATCCGACGGTTCCGACAGTGGGGGAGTCGGACCCCCGGTCACCCGGAACACGGCCACACGCCCGGCGTCGAGGCGACCACGGGTCCGCTCGGGCAGGGGTTCGCGATGGGGGTCGGCATGGCGATCGCCGAACGCCAGCTACGGTCCACCCTGAACCGAGACGGGTTCCCGCTCATCGATCACTTCACGTACGGACTCGTCAGCGACGGCGACCTGATGGAGGGGATCGCCTCCGAGGCGGCGTCGCTCGCCGGGATGCTCGGGCTCGGCCGGCTGATCTATCTCTACGATGACAATCACATCTCGCTCGAGGGTCCGACCGACTGGGCGTTCACCGAGAACGTGCCGAGCCGCTTCGAGGCGTACGGCTGGCACGTCCCCCGCGTCGCCGACGGGAACGACCTCGCCGCGATCGATGCGGCGATCCAGGAGGCGAAGAGCGAGTCGACCCGACCGTCGCTCATCTGCGTCCGAACGCATATTGGATACGGAAGCCCGGTGCAGGACACCCGGGAGGCCCACGGAGAGCCGCTCGGACCCGCGAACACCAAGTTGACCAAGGAGAAGCTCGGCTGGCCCCTCGAGCCGACCTACCTGATTCCGGACGAGGCGGGGGCACACCTCCGTGCCGCCGTCGCCCGTGGGGCGCAGTGGCAATCCGAGTGGGAGTCGATGCGGGGAGCGTTCGCGACCGCCCACCCCGACGCCGCGAGCGCCGCGTTCTCCCAATTGGCGGGCGAGCTTCCGGCCGGCTGGGAGGCGGCGCTCCCGTCGTACCGATCCGCCGATGGCCCGGTCGCGACGCGCGACGCGTCCCAAAAAGCGCTGGCCGTGCTGGCGCCTCGACTTCCTGGCCTGGTCGGCGGGGCGGCGGACCTCTCTCCGTCGACCAAGACCGTCCTTCCGAAGACGCCGGACTTCTCGGCCGTCGAGGGGGCCGGTCGGAACTTCCACTTCGGAGTTCGGGAGCACGCGATGGTCGGGATGTTGAACGGGCTCGCGCTCCACGGCGGCTTGCTCCCGTACGGCGGCACGTTCCTCGTCTTCTCGGACTACGCCCGGGGGGCGATCCGACTGGCCGCCCTCCAGCAGACCCACGTCGTCTTCGTCTTCACCCACGACAGCATCGGGATGGGGGAGGACGGCCCGACCCACCAACCGGTCGAGCACCTGGTGAGCCTCCGGGCGATCCCGGGTCTCACGGTCCTCCGACCGGCCGATGCCAACGAGACGTCGGTGGCGTGGGGGCACGCGGTGCGGCACGCCGGGCCGACCGCGCTCATCCTCACTCGGCAAAAGGTACCCGTGCTCGACGCGGCGGTCCGGCCCCGGGGGGAAGGCGCCGAGCGGGGCGGCTACGTCCTTGCGGAGGCGACCGGAGGACCGCCCGAAGCGATCTTGATCGCGACCGGCTCCGAGGTCGCGCTGGCTCTCGATGCCCAGGTTCGGCTCGCTAGCCGGGGCACGAGGACCCGGGTGGTCTCGCTGCCGAGCTGGGAGCTGTTCGACGCGCAGCCGGCCGACTACCGCGAATCGGTCCTTCCGGCCGGAATCCCGAAAGTATCGGTCGAGGCCGGCCGAACGATCGGCTGGGAACGGTACGTCGGGGCCTCGGGCGCGTCGATCGGGCTCGATCGTTTCGGGGCCTCCGCCCCCGGCCCGGTCGTCCAGCGGGAATTGGGGTTCACTGTGGAACATCTCGTCGAGGTCGTGGACCGGATCCGGACCCCCGGTGGCGGGGACGCCCGATGACCTCGCTCCAGGAGCTGGTGGGGGCCGGGCAGTCCCCGTGGCTCGACTACATCCGGCGCAGCCTGCTGACGCACGGCGACCTGAAGCGCATGGTCGAGCACGACGGGATCACCGGGGTCACGGCGAACCCGACGATCTTCGAGAAGGCGATCGCCGGCAGCCACGACTACGACGACGCCCTCCGCGCCGTGCTCGACCGCGAACCCCACCTGACTCCGACGGAGCTGTACGAGCGGCTCGCGGTGGAGGATGTCGCGATGGCCGCCGACGTCCTGCGACCGGTCTACGACCGGACCGCCGGTGCCGATGGGTTCGTGAGCCTCGAGGTCGCCCCGGGACTCGCGCACGACACCGCGGGCACCGTTGCGGAAGCGCGACGACTATCGAAGCTCGTGCATCGGCCGAATCTCCTCATCAAAGTCCCCGGAACCCCCGAGGGAGTTCCCGCGATCGAGCAGCTGCTCACCGAGGGGATCAACGTCAACGTCACGCTCCTGTTCTCCGTCGCGCAGTACGAGGCGGTCGCCCAGGCGTACCTCCGGGCCGCGTCCCAGTCCTCCGACCCCGGTCGACTCGCCTCGGTGGCCTCGTTCTTCGTTAGCCGCATCGATACCGCGGTCGACCGGTTGCTCGACGCGTCGACGGCCCCGCCGGCGAAACAGCTCCGGGGCAAGGTCGCGATCGCGAACTGTCGGGTCGCCTACGCCCGGTACCGCGAGCTGATGCAAGGCGCTCCGTTCGCCTCGCTGGCGAGCCGCGGGACCCGACCCCAGCGGCTGCTCTGGGCGAGCACCAGCGCGAAGGACCCCGCCTACCGCGACACGATGTACGTCGAGGAGCTCGTCGGCCCCGAGACGGTCGATACGATCCCCCCGGCGACCCTGACCGCCTTTGAGGGTCACGGCGTGGTGCACCCCGGCGCCGTACTCGCCGACCCGGACGTCGCTCGGAACGTTCTCGCCCAGCTCGCCTCGCTCGGGATCGACCTCGACCGGATCACGGCGGACCTCCAGACCGAAGGGGTCGCCGCGTTCGCCGCCTCGTTCGCCACCCTGCTCGCCTCCCTCGAGGCGAAGAAACGCGCGATCATCGCGGGTGCGCTCGACCCGATGACCGCGCGGCTCGGGGGCGACGAGCCTCCCGTGGTCGCCCGCCTATCGGAGTGGCAGGCGTCGCGGGCCGGGGAGCGCGTCTGGCGGCTCGACCCGACGCTATGGCCCGCCGCGCCGGCGAGCGATGTCGCGCAGCGGCTCGGCTGGCTCGGCCTTCCGGACCTGATGCTCCACCAGCTCCCGGCCCTCCTCGAGTTCGCCGAGACGGCCCGGACCGAGGGCGTGCGGCACGTGGTCGTCCTCGGGATGGGGGGCTCCAGCCTTGCCCCCGACGTGGTCCGCGCCATGTTCGGGCATCGCTCGGGGTACCCGGAGCTGCTGGTTCTCGACAGCACCCACCCGCAGGCCGTCGCCGCGGTCCGGCGGGCGGTCGACCCGAAACGAACGCTCTTCCTCGTCTCGAGCAAGTCGGGAACGACCACGGAGCCGCTCTCCTTTTACCACTACTTCCGTCACGAATTGGAGTCGCTCGGCGTACCGCCGGGCCCCCATTTCGTCGCCATCACGGACCCGGGGACTCCGCTCGAGACCTTGGCCGTCGAGCAGGGGTTCCGCACCGTGTTCCGGGCGCTCCCGACCGTCGGCGGCCGGTATTCGGCCCTGACGATGTTCGGCCTCGTCCCCGCCGCGCTCACCGGGGTCGACGTCCGGGCGCTGCTCGACCAGGCCGGGACGATGGCCGAGGCGTGCGCGCCCACGGTCCCGGCCACCGAGAATCCGGGCCTTCGTCTCGGCGCGGTGCTCGGGGAGGAGGCGAAGCTCGGTCGGGACAAGCTCACGTTCCACGCCTCCTCCGGGTTCGCCCCGTTCTCCGCCTGGGTCGAGCAGCTGATCGCGGAGAGCACCGGGAAGTCCGGCACCGGTATCGTGCCGGTCGTCTCGGAACCGCTCGTCCCGGTCGCGTCGTACGGGCCGGACCGGCTGTTCGTCGTCGTGCAGGAATCGGGGAACGCGGACGGCGAGCTCGACGCCCACGCCAACCGACTCGAGGACGCGGGTCGACCGGTCGTCCGGATCCGGATCGAGGACCTCCGCGAGTTGGGTCAGGAGTACTTCCGTTGGGAGTTCGCGGTCGCGACCGCCGGGATCGTCCTGGGGATCAACCCGTTCGACCAACCGGACGTCGAGCTGGCGAAGGTGCTCGCGCACCAGGCGATGGAGCACCCATCGGGTTCGGGCGGCGCGGCCGACCCCAGCACCGTCCGGGCCGACGATGCCGCCGGACTCGCGCGGGCGCTCGACGCCTGGAAAGCGGGCGCGAGGCCCGGCGACTACGTAGGCATCCAGGCGTACCTCGCCCCCACGAAGGAGACGGGATCCGGGCTCGAAACGCTCCGCCGGACGTGTCTCGCGCGGCTTCACCTCGCGACCACGCTCGGGTACGGTCCGAGGTTCCTGCATTCGACCGGCCAATTGCACAAGGGCGGGCCGAACACCGGTCTCTTCCTCCAGATCATCGATACGCCCACCCCGGACCTCGACGTGCCCGAGGCGGGGTACTCGTTCGGCCAGTTGATCCGCGCCCAAGCGCTCGGGGACTACCAGGCGCTCACCCAGAAGGGCCGTCGGGTCGTCCGGGTGGACCTCGGGGCCGACGTCGCCAGCGGCCTTCGGAGGATCTCGGAGGCGCTCGGTGGCTAGGATCTCGCTGCTCCTCTGGGACATCGGCGGGGTCCTGCTCTCGAACGGCTGGGACCACGGATCCCGCGAGGCGGCCGTACGCCACTTCGGGCTCGATGGCGCGGAGTTCGAGAAGCGGCACGCGCAGGTGGAGTCGGACTTCGAGCGAGGGCGGATCGACTGGGACCAGTACCTCGAGGCGACCGTCTTCTACACGCCCCGGGCGTTCCTCCCGGGCGCGGTCCGTTCGTTCGCCGAGTCCCGATCGACGGCGATCGTCCCCAACCTCGACCTCGCTCGGCGCCTCCGAACGCGGCGGGAGTGGACGATGGCGACGCTGAACAACGAGTCGCGCCAACTCAACGATTACCGTATCCGGACCTTCGGGCTTCGGGACGTCTTCGACGTGTTCTTCAGCTCCGGCTACACCGGCCGGCGCAAGCCCGACCCCGCGGCGTACGAGTATGCGCTCCGATTGACCCAGCGTCTCCCCGAGGAGACGATCTTCATCGACGACCGCCCGGAGAACGTCGCCGCCGCGGCCGCGCTCGGCCTCCGCACCGTGCTGATGCGGGATCCCGCTCAACTTCGCAACGACCTGGCCAGCGCCGGCGTCGCTGCGTCGTGAGGAGGACGTCGATGGAACTCGGGATGGCGGGACTGGGGAAGATGGGCGGGAACATGACCACGCGGCTGGTCGAGGGGGGCCATCGCGTGGTGGGATTCGCCCGCACCGCGGCGACGGTCGACGCCGTCGTCCAGAAAGGGGCGGTCGGCGCCCATTCGCTGGAAGAGCTCGTCGAGAAGCTCAGCGCGCCGCGCGTCGTGTGGCTGATGCTCCCGTCGGGACCGACGGTCGACGACACGATCGATCAGCTCCATCCGCTCCTCGCCTCGGGCGACATGATCGTCGACGGCGGCAACTCGTACTACCGGGACACTCTTCGGCGGGCGGCCCTCGTCGAAAGCTGGGGGATCCGCTACCTCGACGTCGGAACCAGCGGCGGGATCTGGGGGCTCACGGAAGGGTACTCGATGATGGTCGGGGGGACGGACGCCGACGTCGAGCGCCTGCGCCCGGCGCTCGAGACGCTCGCGCCCGCGAAGGATCGCGGATGGGGCCACATGGGGCCGGTCGGCTCGGGCCACTTCGTGAAGATGGTCCACAACGGGATCGAGTACGGCATGATGCAGGCGTACGCGGAGGGGTTCGCGGTCCTGCAGGCGAAACTCGACTTTGCGCTCGACCTCCACCAGGTCTCCGAGGTCTGGCGGTACGGGAGCGTCGTCCGCTCCTGGCTCCTCGAGCTGATCGAGTCCTCGCTCGCGGAGAACCCGACGCTCCAAGGCATCGAGCCGTGGGTGGCGGACTCCGGCGAGGGCCGGTGGACCGTGACCGAGGCGATGGACCTCAACATCCCGGCCCCGATCATCACCCTCTCGCTGCAGCAGCGGCTGCGCTCGCGTGAGGAGGACCCGTTCGCCGAGAGGCTCCTCGCGATGATGCGGAACAAGTTCGGCGGCCACGACGTGAAACGGGAGGCGTAGCGTTGGACGCCCCGGTCGCTCCGCCCCACCTGTTCGTCATCTTCGGGGCGACGGGCGACCTGTTCCAGCGGAAGCTCCTGCCGTCGCTCTACCGGCTGGCCGCGGAGGGCAAGTTCCCGGAGGGGAGCCGGATCCTCGGGGTCGCGCGCCACGACCTGACGGACGCGACGTTCCGCGCGAATGCGACCCGGTCGCTGCTCGAGGAGAAAGCCGGAGACGAAGCCGCGGTCCGGGCGTTCTGCGACGCCACCCTCTTCTTCCACGGGCTTCTCGACGAGACACCGGCCTCGTACGCGATGCTCCGCACCAATCTCGAAGCCATCGAACGCGACGCGGGCCTCGGCGGGAACCGGCTGTTCTACCTCGCGCTGCCGCTCGAGGGGTTCGCCCCGACGATCCTGGGGCTCGGCGAGGGAGGGCTCGCGAAGGGTCCGGGGTGGACCCGCATCGTCGTCGAGAAGCCGTTCGGCCGCGACCTCGCCTCGGCCCGGGAGCTGAACGCGCTCCTCCGGAAGTACTTCGACGAATCGCAGATCTTCCGGATCGACCATTACCTCGGCAAGGAGACGGTCCAGAACCTCCTCGTGTTCCGGTTCGCCAACATGTTCGTCGAATCGCTCTGGGACCGGAGCCACGTCGAGCGCGTCGAGATCACGGTCGCGGAACGGGTCGGCCTCGAGGGCCGCGCCCACTACTACGAGACCTCCGGCGCCCTCCGCGACATGGTCCAGAACCACCTCACGCAGCTGCTCGCCCTCGTCGCGATGGAGCCGCCCGCGATGCGCGATGCCGACACGATCCGCAACGAGAAGGTCAAGGTCCTGCAGAGCGTGGTCCGCATCCGGCCCGAGGACGTCGTCCGGGGCCAGTACACCGCGGGGACCCGCGACGGCGCTCCGGTCCCGGGGTACTTGCAGGAGGAGGGGGTGGCCCCGAACTCCCAGACCGAGACGTACGTCGCCCTCCGGCTGAAGATCGCCAACTGGCGGTGGCACGACGTCCCGTTCTTCCTCCGGACGGGGAAGAACCTCCCGGCCAAGGCGTCGCGGGTGATCCTGACGTTCAAGGCGCCGCCCGTCTCGTTCTTCCAGGAGGAAGGGGCGTACGAGGCGAACCCGGACCGCATCACGATCCTGATCCAGCCGGACGAGGGGTTCGAGCTGACGTTCGATGTCAAGGTGCCGGGCCGCGAGATCCGGGTCCAGACCGAGCGGATGCGGTTCCACTACGCCGACGTGTTCGGGGAGCTGCCCGACGGCTACGAGACGCTCCTCGTCGACGTGATGCTCGGCGACGCGACCCTCTTCGTGCGGGCCGACGAGGTCGAAGAGTCGTGGAAGCTGTACGCCCCGCTCCTCGAGAACCCGCCGCCCCTCGCTCTTTATCCGGCGAACACGTGGGGCCCGGAGGCGGCGACGAAGCTCGCCGAAGCGTGGGGGCACCGTTGGGACCGGGCGTAGCCCGGACCGTTCGGGTCCACGTCGACCTGGCGCGCGCCTCCGCGGCGCTCGCTCGCGACCTCGCCGAGGCCGCCGAGGACGCGGTCCGGCGGCGGGGGACGTTTCGCTGGGTGATCAGCGGCGGG
>DASYOF010000089.1:0-3598 GCA_036007995.1 Thermoplasmata archaeon | reverse complement strand
CCGCGGTCGGTTACAAAGGCTCTGCGGAGTCCGGAAGAGGCGGGGCGGCCCCTTCCCGCGGTTCGGAGTCGCGCGCGAGGTTCCGGCGCGGAAGAGACCGAAGCGGGGGCCGGTGCCCTCCTGAGGCTAGACCGACCGGGCGTGCAGCGAGGTGATCGGCCGGAACCCTCGCTTCGCGTAGAACTTCACCGCGATCTCGTTCTGGGTCGGGAACTCGGCGGTGACGACACCGGCGCCCTTCTCCTTCAGCTTCGCGGTCACTTCGCGGAGCAGGAACTCCCCGACGCCGCGGCGGCGGTAGATGGGCAGGAGATAGAGGTCGAGGATGACCCCCTCGCGCTCGGGAGAGTAGAACGGTCGCTCGCGGACCTGGGCGCGGACGACGCCGACCACCTTGTCGATGTCCGGCCCGATCCCCTCGGCGGCGAGGACGACCGCGTCCGGGTTCGCGATGTCGCGCCGGAGGACCTCCTCGGCGCGCGCGTCCGCATCGGCGCGCACCTTCAGGAGCGGGTCGAACTCCTCGTTGAGCCGCTTCAGGCGCAGGAGCAGCGGCACGAGCGCTGGCACGTCCTTCGCCGTCGCCGGGCGCAGGTGGATCGGCATGGTGGCTTCCGGGTGCGATTTCTCTTGCGTCACGGTTTCCTCTTCGGTTCGTCCGGCATCGGCGGGATCAATCCCGCCGCCTGGAGCGCTTTCGCGAGCTGGGCCGGCCGCGCCATCCGGACCCGCGCCCGTTCCAGGAACTCGGCCCGCGAGTACCGGCGTCGGGCGAGCCCGAGGTCGACCGCCTTCGTCGCCACCGCGGCGGCGACGTGCGGGAACACGTTCGTCTCGGCCATCGTCGGGAGGATGTGGGTCGCGTTGAGGCCGACGTCTTCCGCGCGGGCCGCGAGCTCGGCCGCGGCCGCGAGCACGAGTTCGTCCGGGATCGACCGCGCCCGGGCGTCGAGGACGCCCCGGAACACGGCGGGGAAGATCAGCGAGTTGTTGACCTGGTTCGGGAAGTCCGACCGGCCGGTCGCGACGATCGCGGCCCCGGCCTCCATCGCGTGGGACGGGTAGATCTCCGGCACCGGGTTCGCGAGCGCGAAGACGATCGGGCCTTTCGCCATCTTCCGGATCACGTCCGGGGCGATCGTGTGCGGCCCGGGCGTCGAGGCGGCGAGCAGGACGTCGGCGCCCTCCGCCGCCTCGGCGAGTCCGCCCTTGCGCCCCCCGCCGTCGGTCGCGAGCGCGATCCGGTACTTCCACGGGTTGTGGAGCATCAGCTCGTCGAGGTCCTCGCGCTCGGCGTGGAGGACCCCCTTGCTGTCGACCAGGGTGAGCTCGGAGGGGTCGTGCCCGAGGGTGATGAGGAGCCGCGCGGTCACGAGGTTCGCCGCGCCGGCACCGAGCAGGACGGTCCGGATCGATCCGATCGAGCGGCCGGTGACCTTGAGGGCGTTCAGGAGCCCGGCGACGGTCGACGCCGCGGTGCCGAGCTGGTCGTCGTGCCAGACCGGAACCGGGAGTCGCTTCTGCAATTGCTCGAGGACGAAGAAGCATTTCGGCGAGGCGATGTCCTCCAAGTTCACGCCGCCGACCGCGGGCGCGATCCGCTCCACGGTCTCGACCAGCGCTTCCTGGCTGTCGACGCGGATCGGGAGCGGGAACGCGTCCACGCCCCCGAGGTAGCGGAACAGGAGCGCCTTACCCTCCATCACGGGCAACGCGGCCTCGGGTCCGATGTTCCCGAGCCCGAGGACGCGGCTCCCGTCGGTGACGATCGCGATCGTATTCCACCGGCCGGTCAGGTCGAACGAGGAGTCCGGGTCGGCCTCGATCGCCTTGCTGACGGCGGCGATGCCGGGGGTGTACCAGAGCCCGAAATCCTCGAGGCTGCGGACCGGCACTTTCGGGACGGTCTCGATCTTCCCCTGGTAGTACCGGGCGAGCCGGAGCGACCGCGCGCTCAGCTCCTCGGTCCGCTCGGCCTCCGGCTCGTCGGGGGACGACGGCGCCTTGCGGCGCCCCGGCCGGTCCGCCGGCGCGTCCGGTGCCTCGGCCTGGACCATCGGGGGGAGCCGGGCGCCGGACGATTTGAACGCTTCGGTGGAGACGTTCGGGGAGTTCGTCAATTGCCGTGCGCCCCCGGCGGGGTTCGTGGGTTCCTACGGTTTCCAGGTCGGACCGCCGTACCCCTTCGGGAGTCCGGGCAGCGTTCCCCGGCCGAACGGGTCCGGGCGTGGGATCGGCGGCTTCCCGCCTTGGCGCTGCAGATAGACGTCGATGCCGTTCGCGGACTTCGTTCCCGCGGCCATCGCATGGACGACCGATTTGCCGCCGGAGGCGAAGATCCCCTCAACGCCGGTCATCGTGTCGTCCCCCTTCCCCATCGGCCACCCCTGGCCTCCGAACGCGAGGTCGAGCTCCTTCGGGAGCCCGCTCAGGTCGGCCTTCTCCCCGACGGCCACGATCACCGAGTCGCACGGGAGCGTCTCCTCGGTCCCGGGCACCGGGACCACCGCCGGCCGGCCCGAGGGTCCGGGCGGACTGAGCGTCATCTGCTGGACGACGACGCCCTCGACCTTCCCCGAGCCGACGACCCGGAGCGGACCGCGCTCGAAGAGGAATCGGACCCCTTCCTCTTCGGCCTCCGAGATCTCCTCGGCCCCGGCGCTCATCTGCTCGCGCTTCCGCCGGTAGACGACGACGACGTCGCCCCCACCGGTCAGGCGGAGCGCCGACCGGACGGCGTCCATCGCGACGTCCCCGCCCCCGATCACCACGACGCGGTGGCCGAGGGCGGCCGGGGGTCCGACGTTCGTCTCCTCGAGAAGGTCGATCGCCGGAAAGACGCCCGGCAACTCCTCCCCGGGGACGCCGAGGGAGTTGTGGCCCGGCGTTCCGAGGGCGAGGTAGATCGCCCGGTAGCCGTCCGACCGCAGGCTGTCGAGCGTGAAGTCCCGGCCGAGCTTCTGGCCCATTCGGAACGTGACGTCGAGGCGCTTGAACCGGGCGACGTCGACCTCGAGCTCCCAGCCGTCCATGTGGTACTTCGGGATCGCGCCGACCTGCCCTCCGATTTGCGGCTCCTTCTCGAACACCGTGACCGAATACCCCCGGAGCCCGAGTTCCCACGCCGCGTGGAGGCCGGCCGGACCGGCGCCGACGATCGCGACGCGCTGATGGACGGGAGCGCTCGCGACGTACTCGAGGTCGCTCTTCCCGAGCTCCATCGCGGCGCGCTTCAACTGGCGGATGGCGATCGCCCCGCCCCGCTCGTGCATGATGCAGGCGTCCTCGCAGTAATGGTAACAGGTCTTGCAGAGCGTCGTGGCGAGCGAGTTCTCCGTCAGCGTCACGACCGCGGCCCGGTCGAAATCGCGGGTGGCGACGGCGAGGATGTACTCCCGGCAGTCCTGCGCGATCGGGCACGCCTGGACGCAGTACGGCATCGCGCACTGGAGGCACCGCTGCGCCTCGATGACCGCCTCGTCCGGTTGGTACGGGTGGCGGATCTCCACGAAGCTGCCGACGCGGTCGCGCGCGGACTCCTCGGGGATCGGGACCCGCTCGTAGCGGGAGTCCTCGTCGGTCGGCATTCGGTTCGCCC
>DASYOF010000088.1:0-4014 GCA_036007995.1 Thermoplasmata archaeon | reverse complement strand
AGCGCTCCGCGCAGGGTCAGCGACCCACCGGTCGGCGGCGCCGGAAGTTCGGCGGCCCGGGTGAGCTCGCCGAGGAGCTCCTGCTTCAGCCGGACGAAGCGGCCGTAGTACCGGCCGAACTGCCGGAGGGCCGCTCCGCTCCCCTGCCCGAGGAACAGGAAGCCGGCGACCGCGAGGAGGATCCCCCAGTCGATGTCGGAGAACAGCGCCACTCAGTTCACCCCACCGCGACCGTCGGGCCCCCGCGGGGGCCGGTCGTTCGGGATTCCCACCGGGCCGCGAACGCGACGCCGGCGAGATAGAGGCCGATCATCGGCGTCGCGATGAGGAGCATCGTGATGCCGGAGTTGTCCGGCGTGACGATCATCCCGAAGACGAGCGAGCCGATCACCGCCGCCCGCCAGTGCTTCCGCCAGGTCGCGGCCCGCACGACCCCGAGCCGCGTGAGGGCGTAGAGGAACACCGGCATCTCGAAGACGACGCCGAAGGCGATCGGATACAGCAGGGCGAACTGGACGAACTGTTGCACCCCGAGCACCGGGGCGAGGCCCATCGCGGCGACGTAGAGGAAGAGGAGCCGGAACGTGAGCGGCGTGAGGAGGAATATCCCGATACCGGTCCCGAGCGCGAAGAGCCCGGTCGCGGGAAGGCCGATCCGCCGGATCATCTCCCGCTCGTTCTTTCGGAGCGCCGGGACGAGGAACGCCCCGACCTCGTGGACGATCCAGGGCATGCCGAGGATCAGCGTGAGGAGCGCCCCGATCTCCATCTGGACGACGATCGAATCGCCGACCCCGACGTTCAGCAGCACGACGTTCGGGGGGAGCATCAGGTTCCGAAGCGCGAGGAACACCTGCGCGGTGACGTTGTAGAACAGGTTCGGCCACGGGTAGGCGAACGGGATCGTCCGCCCGAGCAGGTACAACGGGTAGGGCTTCAGCTCGAAGGTGACGAGGAAGCCGAAGATGGGGGCCAGGACGAGGGCGATCCGGACGAGGCGCCGCCGGACCTCGCCGAGGACGGCGAGAATCTTGTCGAGGTCCCCCATCCGTCACTCTCACCCGCTCCGCACGTGCGTCGGGCCCGGACTCGGGCGGGCGTGGGCGGCCCGAACCGGTCCGACGTTGCCCATCTCGCCTCGGGTCGCGTGTCTACCGGGGGCCGGCGGCCGTCGCTACGGCGTCGCGCGCCTGCTCGGCCTTGAGTTCGCGCTCGACCTCGAGCCGGCCGCGCTTGAACTCCCCGATCGACCGGCCGAGGCTGTGGGCCAGCTGGGGGATCTTGCTCGAGCCGTAGAACAGGATCGCGACGACGATGCCGATGATCAGCCAGTCGTCCAACGAATCGAACATGGTTCTCGGGCGACCACTGGGGCGGGGGGTATGTGGCGTTCGTACGGGGAGGTGCGACCCGTACGAACGGTCCGGACTCGGACTACTTAACCGATCACACGGGCGCGATGACGACGCTCTCGTTGCCGAGCGAGACCGCGCGGTCGACCGCGACCTCGGCGAGCGTCGTGAGGCAGCTCGCGCTCCGTTGGGCCGCGACCGTGGCCGCATGCAGACCGGCGCGGCGGGCGGTCACGCCCATCCGGTCCGCGCTCGTCCGCGCCGCGTCCCCGAGCGCGCGAACCTGGGCGTACGCCTCGCACGCGTCGGTGAGGGACGGACGGATCAACGCGTCGACCACCGCCTTCAGGCCGACCTTCACCTCGGCGAGATGGGTCCGGAGCGCCGCCGTGTCGCCGGAGGGCCGTTCCCGGCTCGCGTCGAGCAGGTCGGCGATCTCGGAGAGCAGTCCGCCGAGCTCCTGGAGGGCGTGGACGACGACCCGCCACTCGAGCAGCTGGCGCGGGTCGGGGCTGCCGATCCGCCGGGCGAGCGACCAGTCGCGGCTCGCGAGGAACAGCTGGCGGACGAGGAGCGCCAGGACCCGTTCGGTCTCCTCGTCGAGCGACGGCAGCCGCTTCGAGTGGCCGCGCCGGTCGAGGAGCGTCTCCGACTCCTCGAGGAAGGCGATCATGATCATCTTCATGCGCTGCACGAGCTGCGGGAGCCCGTACTTCGACGGGTCGATGAAATTCTGCAGCACGATCCGGTTCGGCTCCTGCGCGACGACCGAGACTCCGATCAACCGACGCGCCGCCGCGAGGAGCTCCTCGACGCGCTCCGGGGGGATCGGGGTATCGCTGCGGATCTCGATCGCGTCGTGGCCGACCCGATAGGCTCCGACGACGAGGCGCTCGAGGACGCCGGGGGTGTCGAACGCGGGCGCTTGGACGAGGTACGGCGACACGACGAGGGCCGAGCCCGCGACCGGGGCCGGTCGAAGGTAGAGGGTCCCGTCGTCGTTCTGGTCGAAGACGATGAGGTCGCCCGGGTGGAGGTTCATCGCCTCGGCCCACGGCTTCGGAAGCGTCACGGCGATCGAGGAATGACCGGCCTTCAGCACCCGGCGCTCCCGGCTCGGAACCCCCCACGCCATGTTCGAAACCTTCGAACCTCCTACGAGGTCCGTAGGTTGGCAACGAGTGGTCCTTCTTAGAGTTTCCGGCGCCCGGCCGTCGAAATTCCGAACCTACGGCGCGTGCGGAGGTTCGGCCGTCAGCTTCGTTGGCTCCGGGTAGCCGAGCCGCTCCGGGGGCATCTCGTCGGAGGAGCCCCGGCGCTTCCCGACGACGAATCCGAGCACGAGGGCGGTGATGACGAGGGCGACGATCGTCCCGGAGATGATGTACACGGGCGCCCCGGGACCGTTCGTCGTCGAGAGGCTCCCCGGCGCCTCGCCGGAACCGAGGAGGCCCGCCATGCTCGGGAAGTGGCCGGTCTGGGTGCAGACGTACTCGTACACTCCGACGGGGGGCGCCGTGAAGTTCGCGAAGTCGTGCTCGCCGGTGGTCGCCCCGATCTGGAGGTTCACGAGCGGCGCGTGCGAGGAGAAGTAGCTCGAGAGGTCGCCGGAGTTGTCGGTGCTCGGGAACGTGAACCCGGCCGTCGGGGAGAGGGTGAACGTGTGCGGGACGTTGCCGAGCTGGGTGACGACCACGTGGACCGCGTCGCCGGGCTGGACTTCGTTGATGTTCGTCGAGAACGTGAGGTCGTTCGAGACGCTGACGTTGAGGAAATCGACCCCGTTCCCGTCGGTGCGCACCCCCGACGACGGCGGTGGTCCTCGGGCCCCCGCGAGCGATGGGACGAGAGCGATCGCGAGGACGAGGGCGACTACGAGCAACGCGGCGGCCGCGCGCACATGCGTCCGTGGCATCGTTGGATTCCGGGGCGCGGGGCGCGCGCTTGGGCGGCGGGACGGGGCGGGCGGTTCAAAGGGGTTTGGTACGTACGCGGGCGGACCGGGCCCGCCCGGCCGGGGCCGGATCCGGCGCTCCGTCGTACGTACGCGTGAAATATCAAGCGCGGCCCCTCGTGCCCTCCGTGCGTCCTGGGCCCCTCGCCCGCGCGCTCCTCGGGCTGGGGGCCGCGGCCTCCATCGCCTCCGTCTCGGGGGTCGCCTCCGCGGCGTCGACGAATCTCCAGGAAACCTCGCCCCTCGTCTGGGTGTTGATGTCGATCTCGGTCGCCGGGGCCCTCGTCACCTACGCGTTCCTCGCCTACGCGCTTTGGCGGTACCGCGACCCGCACACGAAGGGGCGGCGCTATGGATAGCACCCGGCGGATGGAGTACGCCTGGACGCTCGCGGTCGTCGGGCTCCTCGCCGGCGTGCTCGCCTACTCGACCATCCTCCTCTACCAGGTCGACACGATCCCGAGCCACGTCGACGAATACGTCGACGTCATCGGCCATCAGTGGTTCTGGGAGTTCTGCTACTCCAACGGCACGTGCGCGAACGCGACGTACAACCCGTCCAACAACTCGGCGACGGGCGGCGCGTTCTGGGTCCGTCCGGGTACCGTCGTGCAGGTGAACGTCACCAGCGACGACGTGATCCACTCGTTCAACATCCCGAACCTCGGCGTCCGGATCGACGCGATCCCGGGCCGGATGAACATGCTC
>DASYOF010000087.1:0-1831 GCA_036007995.1 Thermoplasmata archaeon | reverse complement strand
CTCCGACCTCGTCGATGCGTCGACGGGAGCGCTGCTCGCGACGTTCCACGCGCCGGGGCCGGTCGAGTACCTCGCGACCGACAGCGGGAACGGCGCGATCACGGTGGTCTCCTCGACGGGAGAGACGTTGATCGCGAACCTCGTTCCGCTGCCGGGCGCCGCCGGGGGCCTCGCGGTCACGGCGACCAACGCGACGCTCGCCGCGACCTGGACTGCGGCGACCGGCGCGTCCGGCTACCCCGTGACGGGCTACCTGGTCTACACGGGCGCCTCCTCGACCGGTCCGTGGACCCAGGTCGGGTCCGCGACAACGACCCTCACGGCCACCCTGACGGGATTGACCGACGGGACGACGTACTTCGTGACGGTCCGGGCCACGAGCGGCTCCGGCACCGGCCCGGCCGCGACCGCGGCCTCGGGAACGCCGAGCGGGATCCCGTACCCGCCGACGAGCGTGGCGATCTCCTCGAGCACCGGATCGACCCTCGTGGTCGGTTGGGGCGCGCCAAGCTCCACCGGCGGCCTCGCGATCTCCGCCTACTCGGTCCTCTACGCGACGTCCGCGAGCGGACCGTGGACGACCGCGTCGGCCGGCACCCAGACGACGGCGACGCTCACCGGGCTCGCGTCGGGGACCACCTACTTCGTGAAGGTCGAGGCCGCGAACTCGGCGGGGACGAGCAACCCGAGCGCGGCCGTCCAGGGCAAGACGAGCGGATCGGCGCCGGGGACGTCTTCCGGCGGCGGCCTCTCCGGCGGCTCCTGGCTGTGGATCGCGATCGCGATCGTGGTGGTCGTCGCCGTGGTCGCCATCGCGCTCGCGATGATGATGCGGCGCCGCAACACCGGCCCGACCTCGACCGGTGCGCCCCCGAGCGGACCCACGGGGCCCAACACCCCGCCCCCCGGAGCTTCCGGTGGCTCGCCACCGATGCCCCCACCCGGCGCCCAGTAGAACCGTTCCGTCCCCCCTCCTGGGCGCCCCCCCGGGCGTCCAGGAGCCCCCTCCCGGTCTCGGCCTACGCCGCCGGCATCAGGTAGTGCTCGTTCCCGTCGGGGTCGCGCACGCTCGCGTACCAGCCCCACGGGGCCTTCTCCGGGCCGGACGTGAACTCGACCCCGTCCTGCTTCAGGCGAGCGCACTCCTTGCGGAACTCCCCCGGAACGAGGAGGAGGATCCCGGACGGTCCGGGCTCGAGGTCGACACCGTCCCCGGCCTCGGAGCGCTGGCAGAGGTGGAGCTGGCCCCCTTCTCCGTCGCGCCCGACCACGACCCAGTGGTCGTCGTCCGCCACGAGGTCGAGTCCCAGTTTCTCCGTGTACCAGGTCCTCGCCGCCGACCGGTCCGACACCACGACGGCGACGCTCGCGATCATCGGGGCCTTCGATCTCTTCGACTTTCGGGCTGCCATGGGACTCACCGGAGCGCGGGAGCCGTCGGCGCTCCCATAAGGGCGGGACCGGGGTCGTGAAACGCCCGGACGGGAACCGTCCGACGGGCTCCTTCGACGGGCGGCCCCGCAACGTCGTCGGGACCCGGATTCCGCCGGTCTCGGTTGGGCGCGACGGGATCGGAACCGGCCGGGCCAGGCCCCGCGGGTCGTCGGCGTCCGCGAGGGTCATAACGGGGTTCTGGCCGCCACTCGAGGTCCGGGGTGCCGGGGTCGAGGACGAGGCTCCGGACTCCCTCGACGTGGCGGGTCGACGACGTGAGGTGGAACGTCGCCGAGATGGACCGGAGTGTCGAAGGTTCGGGGGAGCGCTCCGGGTCGGAGGCGGCTCCGCGGAGACGTGAGTGGACCGGTCGGGATTTGAACCCGAGGCCTCCGGT
>DASYOF010000086.1:0-2762 GCA_036007995.1 Thermoplasmata archaeon | reverse complement strand
TGACGAAGGTCGGCTCAGCCCTTCGAGTAGGCGTAGCTGTAGCTCGGGCTGACGACCTTGCCGCCGTCCACGATGAGATAGTCGCGCTCGAGCGGCCGCCCTCCGAGGTACCGAAGCACGCAATCCTGGATCCCGTCCGCGATCCGCTTCTGGGCTTCCAGCGTCGTGCCGGAGAGGTGGGGCGTCATCGCGTGGTTCGGCATCGATCGCCACGGATGGTCCCGCGGCGCCGGCTGCGGGTACCACACGTCCCCGGCGTAGCCGGCGAGGTGGCCGCTCTTCAGCGCCTGGACGAGCGCCTCGGTGTCCACGATCCGCCCGCGGGCGGTGTTCACGAGGTAGGCGCCCTTCTTCATCCGGGCGAGACGGGCCTGGTCGAACAGTCGGTCGGTTCCGGGGGTCAGCGGCGCGTTGATGCTGATCACGTCGCTCGAGGCGACGAGGGCATCGAGCGGGAGATACCGGGCCCCCAGGACCTGCTCCTCGGCCGTGGTGAGCCGGCGGTTGTCGTAGTAGGCGGTTCGCACGTCGAATGGCTTCAGGCGCGCCGCGACGCGCTGGCCGATCCGGCCCATCCCGACGATCCCGACCGACTTGTCCTCCAGGTCGTGGGCCCGGGCGGCGAGGGTCGCGATGTCCCATCCCCCGGCGACCACCTGCTGGTACGAGGGGATGTAGTTCCGCACGAGCGCCAAGATCTGCATGATGACGTGCTCGGCGACCGAGACGACGTTGCTGCCGGTGATCTCGGCCACCGTGATCCCGCGGGCCGCGGCGGCCGCCAGGTCGAAGTGGTCGGAGCCGACCCCCGCCGTCAGCAGCAGTTTGAGCTTCGGAGCGGCGGCGATCCGATCCTTCGTGATGTACGCGGGCCAGAACGGCGTGGCGATCAGGATCTCGGTGTCCGGTAGTTCGCGGTCGAGACCCGCGCCGGTGTCCGACGTCGCCACGAGCGTGTGGCCCTTGCCCTCGAGGAGCGGCCGGAGACCGAGCGCATGCTCGGTGCAGTTCAGGAGTTCCGGAGTGTCCTTCGCCGCGGCGCCGCCCGGATAGAGGACTGCAACGACCTTCATGCTCGAGCCCCCGCAACGCCTCCGGGGGAAAAAGGGCGACGACCGGGTCCCGGCTCCGGCGCCCCGGACGACCTAGGGGTCGACCGGCCGGCAGATCGCTTCCAGCTCCCGCACGGCGGCCTCGATCTTGCGGGCCGAGGCGAGCAGGTCGGTGATTGCCTGCCGCCCGTCGTCGAACCTCGGCGGGTCGGAGAACCACGCTTCGCGGAACTGCGCGAGGTCGAGTTCGAGTTGGGCGAGGTTTTGCTGAAACTCGGAACTCGCGAGCCGCACCCGGTGGTCCCGCGGAAGGAGGCGGGCGAGCTCGCGCTCCGGGTCCAGGGCGAGCAGACCGCGGGCCGACGGCATCGGCCGGGGACCCGACGCGGCCCTTGAAGAACTCTGCCCTCGACTGGAAGGTGGGCCCCGCCGTACGAGTTGGGCGGATCAGCGGAGACGTCCGGCGGGGAGTTGCTCGAACGCCCGGAGCAGGTTGTCGGCGAAGAACGCGGAGAACTTCCACCCTCGGAACTCCGCGGGCATCTCGGTTCTCGCCAAATCCTTCGCCGAGTCTCCCCGTCGGCGGGTGGCTCGCGCGAGACGAGTGAGCGTGCGAAGATACGCCTCGATCCGTTCGACGTCGGAGTCGTCCCCCACCGGTCCGTGACCCGGCACCGCCGTGGCGACCCCGAGGTGGCGGATCCGTCGGAGGACCCCGGCCCAGCGGGCCGGGACTCCGTCTCCCGCCGAGGGGTGGAGACCGATCGACACCAGGTCGCCGAGGAACGCGACCCGCTCGTCCGGAAGGTAGGCGAAAACGTCACTCGGCGAGTGGCCCCCGCCGTAGGTGAGCAGTCGGAGCTCGCGCTGGCTCCCGGAGAGGGACAATTCGTCCTCAAAGGTGACGTTGGGAGCGGTCGGCCGGAACGGCGTCGGGACCTTCAACGTGCCCTCGAACCACCCACGATACAGCGCACGTTCCGCCGGCGGAGTGTCCGATTCCGGCGAATCGAGGCGAACGAGCTCGCGACCCATTTGCTGCCGGTCGGACGTCCATTGGCGGACGCCGGCGGTTCGGATCAGCTCGCGGGTCGCTTTCGTCGACACGACGACGGCCGGCCCGAACGCGGCGTTCCCGCGGATATGGTCTCCATGCCAGTGACTGTTCACCACGACGGCCGGGTCCCGCCCGGTGCACCGTCGGGCCGCCTTGCGGAGCTCGACCCCGGCCATCGGCGTCAGCATCGAATCGAAGACGACGGTGGTTCCCCCCAGATCGACGATCCCGGCGTTGCAGAGGCCATAGCCCCCGTCCTGCGCGATCGCCGCCCAGACGCCCGCCCCGACCTTCGCCAGGCGGAAGTGCGGTACGGCTCCCGCGCCCGCGGCCACAGGACGAGGGAAGGGACGGCGCGCCATATCGTCTCGCGCACGGAGCCAGACGGGCGGTCCCAGATGACGGGCGCGGAATCCCATCGACGTATCCGGCGGTCCGCCGTTCAGCGGACCGGGAAACTCCAAGTCTTCCGGTCGGAATCGGAGTACGAGCGGATTAGGAATGGTAGCACGGGGAAGCGATCGCAGCGACGTCCCGATCTTCGACGTTCGCCTCACCTGGAAGATGCACGCGTCGCCGGAGGCGCTCTACCGGGCGGGCACCACGGAATTCGACCGTTGGTTCGCCTCGCCGGGTTCGGTCCGGATGGACGA
>DASYOF010000085.1:0-3013 GCA_036007995.1 Thermoplasmata archaeon | reverse complement strand
TCGAGGAGGCGATCCAGATGGCAGACCGGGTGATCGTCCTCTCCCGTCGTCCCGGCCGAGTCCTCGCGGGCGTGATCGTGAACCTGCCGCGACCGCGGGACCGGAAATCGGAGGCGTTCTACCAACTTACCGACTACGTCTACTCGCTGATCACCGAGGGCGGTGCGCCTCCCCCGACCACGGGAACCCCCGCGGCGGCCCCGTCCACCCCCCTTCCGAAGGGCCGGAAGTTGACGTGAGCGGGACGCGTCGAACTCAGGCTCCGTTCGCGCCTGCGACAATCGTTAAGGCCGACTTCCTCCATGGTCTCCCGCCTCCTGAGTGAGCTCGATGCCGACCGTCTATCCGAAGTGCAGCCCGAGCGAGATGATGGGGCTGCTCGTGCTCCTCCGCGACCACAAAGGCTCCGAAGACATCGCCCTTCTCGCCCGGGACCTCGACCTCGAGATCGACGAGATCTTCCCGGCGGTCGAGTACTCCGAGCTCCTGCAGTTCCTGAAGGTCAAGGACGGCCGCGCGACCCTCACGGAGATCGGGACGACGCTGCTCGGCCTGACGATCCGCGACCGCAAGGCGCTCCTCCGCGAGCAATTGAAGCGGACCACGCTGTTCAAGGCCCTCGTCCGCGCGCTCGAGAGCTCGCCGGAGCGGATGCTCACGGAAGACGAGGTCGTGCGGTTGATCGACTTCACGACCGCCCCCGCCGACGAGTACGTGCAGAACATCATCAACTGGGGCCGGTACACCGAGCTCTTCCGGTACGATGCGAACCGGCGGGCGCTCCTTCCCGCTCGCGCCCGCCCGGCGACCCGCGCCGGAGGGACGGCACGCCCCCCGGGCGGGTCCGGCGGCCCTTCGCCACCGGCCTCACCGACACCGGAAGCGTCGGCGGCGGGCCGAACCCCCGGCGAGACCCTCTCCTCGGTCGCCGGCGTTTTCGCGTAGTCCGTCGGCCCCGTTCCGGCAACGCTTAAGCGACGGGCCTCTTCCCGCGCTCCGCGGGCACGTAGATCAGCGGAAGATCGCTGCTTTCGCAAAGCAGAGGCCGGGGGTTCAAATCCCCCCGTGTCCACTCCCGAGGAAGTCTCGACCGTCCCGGGCGGTCGGCCGCGCTCCGAGGCCGATGGGGAACTCGGCCGGTCTCTCGCTCGCTTGAGGAGATGTCGCGCTCGCTCCGACGGTAGGTCTAAACGCCTCTTCGAGGCTCTCGATACCGCCCGCATGGGCCTATGGGCGCGATCCTCCCCCTCCCGACCGAGCTGACGTCGTTCCTCCGGAGGGCGACCCCGCAGGCGCTGCTCGTCCGGGGACCGCCGGGGACCGGGAAGAGCACGCTCGCGTTTGCGTTGCTCCAGTCGTTCGCGGGTCGCCGGATCTACGTCTCGGGACGGGTGCCGCGTCGCGAGCTCGCCCAGGACTTCCCGTGGATCAGTGGCGAGGGTCCGCACCGGGTATCGGTCGTGGAATCGGCCGAGCCCACCGAACCGTTGCAGGAAACGCTGCGGGCGATCGAGAAGGCGCCCCGGCTCGTCGCCTCGCCCGCCGCCCTCCCGCTGCTTCGTTCCTTGCTCCTGCCTCCAGAGGGTCTCGACGCCTGGACCCAGACCTCGTCGGACGGCCCCACGATGGTCGTTCTCGACCCATGGGATGCGATCGTCGAGCGCCACCTCGGCCGGGCGGCGCTCGAAGGGCTCCAACTCCCGCCGCGTCCGGAGCTCGAACGGATCGCGCTCTCCCAGCTCGCGTCCGGGCCGGTGTTCCTGGTGATCGTGGTCGAGGACCGGACGGCGGGCCAGCTCGAGTACCTCGTCAACGGCATCGTCACGCTCGACCGGACCTCGAGCCACGACCGTCTGGAACGGTGGCTCGACCTCGACAAGCTCCGCGGGATCCGCATCGAGAGCCCGCGCTACCCGTTCTCGCTCGAGGCCGGGCGATTCCAATGCGCCGCCCGCCTCGACCCCCGGACCGTCGCGCGCCTCGGCCGCGGCGACCCCGAGCCGGACGTGATCCCGGGGACGATCTGGCCCGGCTCGGTCGAGTACGCCACCCACTTCGGCCGGCCTCACGTCGGCCGGCTGACGGTCCTCACCAAGGACCTCGAAGTCCCGGACTCGGCGGTCAACCTCCTCCTCGCGCCGCTGATCACCCAAGTGCTCCGGAAGCGAGGTCCCATCCTGCACATCCTTCCGCCGCGGGTCCACCCGGATGATGTCTGGCAGAGCTGTCAAGGGTTTCTGAATCGCGACGAATTCCTCCGGTTCGTCCGGATCCTCAGCCCGAGCCCCCCCGACCCGGCCGACCCGATCGCCGAGGCGATCTTGCCGTTCCGGCCGAAGTCGGTCGCAGGGTCGGACCCGCGGGCGCCGGAAGCGCTGCGGTTCATTCGCGAAAGTCAGGACCAGGACCGCCCCGGGCTCAGCGTGATCTGGAGTTCCGGTCTCCGAGCGCTCAACGCCGTCGCCCCCGGCGCCTACCAACCGGAGACCCTGCCGAGCCTGGCGACGGCGTACTTCCACCGGTCGTTCGTTCATCAGGTGTACATCGGCATGGACGGCGACCCGCTCACCGATTCGCTGTTTCCGATGGCGGAGACCCGGATCCACCTGGCCTCCCGGAGCGGACGGGTGTTCGTCTACGCGTCCGACCCGCCGACCCCGTACCTGGTCCTCTCGGCCGCTGATGAGGCGAAGCCGTACCGCCTCCTGCTCGTCGTGTAGCCGGCGTCCGGAGCCGGCCCGGAACCCCGCCGGGACCGCTCCCGGCGGGGAGAAAGGGTTCGGCTCTGGATCCATCGCCCCGCGGGTCCTTACGCCCTCCGGACCGTCGCCTGCTCGATCGGGACCGACGACTCGCCCGCGTGGCTCATGCTCGGGAAGTGGAACAACCCCGTCATCGGCGGGAACGCCGTCACGGTGTCGTTGTTCCCGAGGGAGCCCACGCCGAGGAGCCACTCCGTCGTCGTCAGCACGCTGTAGTGCGAGACCGGCGCCGCGAACGCTCCGCTGTGGAG
>DASYOF010000084.1:0-4418 GCA_036007995.1 Thermoplasmata archaeon | reverse complement strand
GTTGACGACGGCGCACTTCCACGTCATCCAGGCGGCGAGGGCCCGGACCTCGTCGAGCGTGACCTGCGGGTGGTAGCGGATGCCGCCCTTCGTGGGGCCGCGGGCCATGTTGTACTGGACCCGGTAGCCGGTGAAGACCCGGTAGGACCCGTTGTCCATCCGGACGGGGAAGTTGACGGTCAGTTCGCGCTTCGGGTGCTGGAGGATCTCCCGCATCCCGGGGTCCAGGTGGAGGACGTCGGCGACGATGTCGACCTGGCGCTTCGCGGTCTCGTACGGATTGATCGGGGACGCCTCGTTTGCCATGTGATGCCACCCTCGGCTGGCGCGGCCACGCGAGGCATGCTACTTGAGCCTAGCCGACCGAATGCGAGACCCAAACACGGCGACCGGCCCAGACGAACGGGTCCCACCCGGGCGAGGGCATCGCGACGATCGACGCGCCCCGGCGAAGGAACGCGCCGCGGCCCCGGTCGACCCGGCCGATCACGGTCGCGCGGCCCCCGCCCCGCTCGACCGCGCGGATCGCGGCCGGGGTCCGGTTCGGCGGGACCGCCGCGAGGAGTTCGTAGTCCCCGCCGAAGAAGAGCGCCGCCTCGCGACCGGCCCGCGACCGAATGCGGTCGATGGCGGGGTCGACCGGGACCTGGCTGAGGTCGACCTCGACCCGAACCCCGCTCGCCTGAGCGAGCAGCCGGGCGGATTCGGCGAGGCCGTCGGACGTATCGAGCATCGCGTCCGCGAACCGGACGAGCGCCTGGCCCTCGGCCAATCGGGGTTCGACGGCCAGCAGCGCTCGGACGGTCGATGCGGTCGGCGTCCCCCGGCCGAGCCGGGCCGCCGCCGCCCCGCCCCGCCCGGCCGTGCCCGTCAGCAGGAGGTCGTCGCCGACCCGGGCCCCGCTTCGCGGGGCGAACCGGGTTCCCGCACTCTCGGCGAGGATCGACCCCACGACGGCGCGGGTGGCCGAGGGCTTCGTATCACCGCCGACGAGCTCCGCGCCCCATCGGCGCATCTCCTCCCGCGCGCCACGGGCGACGGCGCGCGCCCACGCCGGCGGGGTGTCGGGGGGGATCAGCAGGTCGAGCAGGAGGGCGACCGGGCGTCCGCCCTTCGCGGCGACGTCGCTCAGGCTGACCGCCGCCGCCGCCCGCCCCACGAGGAGGGGGGGCGAGGTCGGGAGGAAGTGGAGACCCTCGACGAGCGCGTCGGTCGTCAAGAGGGCCGCGCGACCCGGCCGTAGGCGGACGGCGGCGGCGTCGTCGCCGATCGGCAACGGGGCCGAGGCGGACGGGGCGGCGTCCCGGGCGAGCCAGGCGTGGAACGAGCGTTCCGAGAAGACGGCCGGAGGCGCGCGCGCCCGCCGCGTCACTTGTACGGGACGAACTCCTTCCCGAGGAGTTCGCGGCCGACGATGATCCGCATGATGTTGAGGCCGCCCTCGGCGCCGACGAGGTACGACATCACGCCGCGGAGACCGAGCTCGAGGCCGACGTCCTTCGTGTAGCCGGCGGCGCCGAACCACATCATCACGCGCTTCACGGTCTCGAAGGCGATCGGCGGCGCGGTCAGCTTCACCGAGGCCACCGCCTTCACGACCTCCGACCGGTGGGAATGGTCGCCGCGCAGGGTGTACCGGTCGAGGAGCCAGGCGGCGCGCCGGCACTGCCACTTCACGGCCTCGATCTGGGCGTACAGGTCGACCGCCTCGAACTGGATCCCCTCGAATTTGCCGAGCGGCTGGCCGAACGCCGGCCGCTCCCGAATGTACGCGAGGCCGGTCTCGAGCGCCCGCTCCGCCGCGCCGATGCACGCCGCGCTGACGAACGTCCGCGCGACCGTGAACCCTTCCATCGCGTAATCGAACCCGTGGCCCTCCTCGCCGAGGAGGTACTCCTTCGGCACCTTCGTGTCCGCGTAGGTGATCGCGCCGGTCGAGATCCCCATCCGCCCCATGTTCTGGAACTTCTGGGTGGCGTTTCCGGCGGAGTTCGTCGGCACGTAGAGGAAGTTGAACCCGTCCCCGTCGGTGGATTTCGTCAAGGTCAGGTGCCCGCCCCCCATGGTCCGAGCCTCTTCGACGCCGGAGAGGAACGCCTTCTCGCCGCGCACGGTGAACCCGTCCCCGCTCCGGGTCGACGTCGTCCGCATCCGGGCGAGGTCGCTCCCCCCGGTCGGCTCGGTCGTCGCGATCCCGAGGAACGTCTTCCCCTGGCAGACCGGCGGAAGGATCTCCCGCTTCGCGGCCTCGGTGCCGTGCTGGCTCAGGACCCATCCCCACCCCGCTTCGAGGAGGAAGAAGACGGCGGTCGCCATCGAGAAGTCGCCGCGACCGATCTCCTCGGCGGCGAGTTCGGTGAGCACCGCCGAGCCGCCGAGACCGCCATACTCCGCAGGGACCGGCATCGCGAGCAGCCCGAGCCGGGCCATCTCGTCGAGGACCTCCTTTGGGATCCGACCCTCGGAATCGATGCGGCGCTCGTTCGCGCGGAGCACCTTGTCGCCAAACTTCCGGACGGCCGCCTGGAACGCCTGTTCCTCTCCCGAAAGCTCGAACTCCATCGACGGGGCCGGACCTCCCTCCGCCATAAAGGTTCGCGGAGGCGGCGTCGTCCGAGTGCGACGCCGACGCCAACTCTTTTGTGGAAGAGCCGAGTCGCCCGGCCCGGTCGCGTCCCGATGAAGGTGAAGGTCGCCGTCAACGGCTACGGGACGATCGGCAAGCGCGTCGCCGACGCGGTGTCGAGCCAGCCGGACATGACCCTCGTCGGGGTCGCGAAGACGCGTCCCAGCTTCGAGGCGCGCCGCGCCGCGGAGCGCGGGTACCGGATGTTCGTTGCGGGCGGCGGGACGAAGGCCGATTTCACGGCCGCCGGTCTCGACGTCGCCGGCACGATCGACGACCTGATCGGCGCGTCCGACGTCGTGGTCGACTGCACCCCGGACAAGGTCGGTCGCGAGAACGCGAAGAAGTACCAGGCCGCCGGCGTCCGCGCGATCTTCCAGGGCGGGGAGAAGTCGGACGTCGCCGAGGTCTCGTTCAACGCCCTCGCGGCGTACGACCGGGCCCGCGACCGACGGACGGTGCGCGTCGTCTCCTGCAACACGACCGGACTCGCCCGCGCCGCGAGCGTCATCGTGCCGCACTGGGGCGTCGAGAGCTGGGAGGCGACGATCATCCGTCGGGCGGCCGACCCGGGCGAGACGGACCGGGGCCCGATCAACGGGATCATGCCGACGTTCAACCTCCCGTCCCACCATGGGCTCGACGTCCGAACGATCCTCCCCGGCCTCGCGATCACGACCACCGCCGTCGTCGTGCCCACGACGCTGATGCACGTCCACGTCAACCACGTCCGCCTCTCGCGGCCGCCGACCGACGCGGCCCAGCTCCTGAACCGGTTCCGCTCGACCCCCCGGTTCCACATCTTCGCGCCGTGGGAGCACGTGGACGGGACCCCGCAGGTGATGGAGTTCGCCCGCGACCGGCCGACGGGGCGGCCCGACATGATGGAGAACGTCCTCTGGGAGGCCGGCACCCGCATCGAGGGCTCCGACCTGTACTTCTTCCAGGCGATCCACCAGGAGTCGATCGTCGTGCCGGAGAACGTCGACGCGATCCGGGCGATGTTCGGCCTCGCCGCCGACGGCCCCGCGTCGATCGAGATGACCGACCGCGCCCTCGGGATCCCCCACCCCTAAGCGGACGCCGAGACCGCCGCCACGAACGGGGCGGCGGAGAGCGGCGAGCCGGTCACGTCGGCGAGCCGCTCGGTCCAGTCGTACCGCGCGCCGAGCGCGAAGAACGCGTCGGTGAGCCAGCGGGCGGCGCCCCGGTTCGGCCAGAACGGGCCGTTGGTGGCCCGCCCCATCGCCTCGACGACCTGGGCGCGGAACAGGGGTGAGATCAGGTAGCTCTGCTGATAGACGGGGTGGGTGACCAGGAACGGGTCGCCCCACGAGCGGAGATCGTAGTCGTCGTAGCCGAACCGCTGGCGCGCGAGCGCCTGCGTGGCGGGTCGAGGGTCCTGGCCGGGGCGTTCGTAGAGCCGGAACTCCGCGTCCGAACCGAGGGCGTGGCCGGCGACATCGAACACCGTGATCCGCGAACGCCACCGGGCGAAATCGACCGCGGCGGCCCGGTCGAGGCCCGGGATCGTCCCGAGCCACTCCGGGTCGTAGCCGATCTGCTCGAAGACGCCGGCGAGCCCCTCCGCGAACCCCGCGTACCCGAGGTCCGGGTTCCGGAGGAGGTGCGACGACTGGTCGACCGACCGGAAATGCACCGCGTGGCCGTACTCGTGGAACAGGACGGTGTAGTACTCCCAGCCGCCTTTCGGGTGGACGAGGATCCGGATGTCGGTCGGGATGCGCGGTGCGATCGTGAGCCCGCCGAACGGCTGGTCGCAGCGGACGAT
>DASYOF010000083.1:0-2537 GCA_036007995.1 Thermoplasmata archaeon | reverse complement strand
CGGAGCGGGCTTCGGGGGGACGACGCTCGTGCTCCGGAACGACCAGAAGATAGCCGGCGTACCCGAGCAGCAGCACGCCCCCGCCGAGACGGAGGTACGCGAGATGCCCCTGGAGGGCGACGACGAGCGCGGCGCCGATGGCCACCGCGAGGATGGTCGTAAGGCTGAATGCGACGGCCGCCCCCGCCCACGTCGACCGGGGGTCCTGCTTCGCGGCGAGGCCGATGAGGGCGAAGTTCGTCCGGTCGAGGAGCTCGAGGCCCCCGACCACCGCAAAGACGAGTACGAAATCGGCGACGACGTCGGCCAACCCAACGGTCTCCCGGCCCTACGCGAGGTGGAGGAGGAAATCGTCGACCAGGCGCTCGCAGTAGGCGCATCGGAGGACGACCGGCCGACGCCGGGCCACGTCGAACTCGCTCTCGACCGGTTCCTTCTGGTTCGTGATGCAGCTCGGGTTCGGGCAGTGGACGACGCCGACGATCCGCTCGGGGAGGTCGACGACGCGCTTCTCGCGGACCTTGAAGTCCCGGATGATCGAGATCGTCGCGGTCGGCGCGATCAGCGCGATCGCGTTGACCTTCCTCGGCGACAATTCCATGTTCTCGACCTTGACGATGTCCTTCCACCCGAGCTTCTGGCTCCGGACGTGAAGCGCGACGGAGACGGTCGAGTCCTTGTCGAGGCCGCTGACGCCGATGATGCGGAGGACCTCGAGCGAGAGGCCGTTCCCGATATGGTCGATGACCGTGCCGTTCTTGATCGGGGTGATCTTGAGCTCGCGCATCCCGCCGCTCACGCCGCCTTCCCGGTGAGGATCAGGGAGAGGAGCGCCATCCGGGTCGGAACGCCCAGGAACGCCTGGCGGAAGTACGCCGCGTGGGGGCTCCCGTCGATCTCCGGGGCGATCTCGGTCGTTCGGGGAAGCGGGTGCATGACGATCAGGCGGGGCTTCGCCCCGCTGAGCAGCGCCGAATCGACGCGGTAGGAGCCGGCGACCTTCGCGTACTCGGATTCGTCGGCGAACCGCTCGCGCTGGATGCGGGTGACGTAGAGCACGTCGGCGTCCCGGACCGCCTGGTGGAGCTGGTCGACCACGCTCACTTTCGCCCCGAGATGGTCGAGGTCCTCGCGGACCTCCTCCGGAAGGGCGAGAGACGTCGGGGAAGCGAGGACGAGCTCGGCCCCGAACACGGCGAGCGCGTGGGCGAGCGAATGGACGGTGCGGCCGTAGCGGAGGTCCCCGAGGAGGACGACCCGGAGTCCGGTCAGGGTCCCGAACGCCTCCTGCATCGTGGCGAGGTCGAGGAGCGTCTGGCTCGGGTGCTGGCCGGCGCCGTCTCCGGCGTTGATGACCGGCTTGTCCGATGCCTGCGCGGCGAGCCGGCCGGCGCCTTCGTTCGGGTGGCGCAACACAATCGCGTCGCCGTACGCCGAGAGCATCCGGGTCGTGTCGTAGAGGCTCTCGCCCTTCTTGAACGAACTCGCCGCCGGGTCGGTGATGGAGGCGGTCCGGCCGCCGAGGCGTTGCATCGCGGTCTCGAACGAGAGCCGGGTCCGGGTCGACGGCTCGAGGAAGGCGAGCATCAAGAGCTTCCCGGCGAGCTGCTGGCCGATCTTCGTCCCCTCGGCATACGGGATCATCCGGCGAGTCGCCCGGAGGACCTCTTCGATCTCCTCGCGGGAGAGGTCCCGGATGGAGATCACGTCGCGACCCTTCAGCCCCATCCGGCCGGTGGAATCGGGGGCCGAAGATAATCGTTTGGCACTCCTCGCCGGGGGCGCAAGGCCCAAACGCCCGGGACTTTCCGGGAACCGTTGTGCCGGCCCGCTCCGGTCGCGCCCTCGACGTCGGGGGGATGGGTTTCGTCGTAGCCGTTTGGGGACTCAACTACCTGTTCGTTCGGGAGGGCCTGACGATGGCGCCGCCGCTCTGGCTCGCCGCCTTTCGCGCGGGCGCGGGTGCGGTCGTGCTCGTCCCGGTCTTGGCCCTCACCGGCCGATATTCCGGCTTGTCCGGACTCGATGTTCGGGACGCCCTGGCGATCGGGATTCCGAACACCGCCCTCTTCTTCGGGCTATGGTTCCTCGCCGCCGGGGCGGTGCTCCCGGGAGAGACCGCGGTCCTCGTCTACACGTTTCCCCTATTCGTCACGCTCCTCGCCCCCTCCTTCCTTCGGGCCCAAGTGAGCCGGAATCAACTCCTCGCCGTGGCCGGAGGGTTCGGAGGAGTCGTCCTCGTGTGCCAGCCCTGGATCGGGGGAACCGCGGGCCTCGCCCCGCTCCCCGTCCTCGCCCTCCTGTTGGCGGCCCTGTCGTGGGCGCTCGGGACGGTGCTGTTCAAACGGCGGTTCGCGGGTCGAACGGTCCTCGCGGCGAACTCGGCGCAGCTCCTCGGTGGCGCCGGCGGACTCTTCGTCGCGGCGGTGTTGGTCGAGGGACCGGCAGTACCGGCCCCGACCGTCCCTCTGCTCGCCGTCGTCGTGTGGCTGGGAGTCGTCGGGACGGCGGCCGCGTACGCCATCTGGTTCAGCCTG
>DASYOF010000082.1:0-2010 GCA_036007995.1 Thermoplasmata archaeon | reverse complement strand
GCTCATCGTCGCGCCGTCGGCGAGGTCGAAGACGCGCCGGCCGATCTCCGGGATCGAGAGCGAGCCCATCCCCGGCTCCCGCTCGCGGATGAAGAACGCGTTCTCCGCCCATCGGCACATGTCGAGGTAGAGCGGAACCCCGGCGGCCCGGCACGCGTCGTGGACCTCGGTGAGGTTCGCGAGCGACACGGGCTGCCCGCCGCCGGTGTTGTTCGTCAGTGTGACCATCACGACCGGGACCTTCGACGGGCCGCCGTCGCGGAGCAGCTGCTTCAGCCGGGGGACGTCAACGTTCCCCTTGAACGGGTGCGGATTGTCGATCTCGTACGCCTCCGGGATCGCGAGGTTCTCGGCCTTCGCCCCGTTCCGTTCGACGTGGGCGCGGGTCGTGTCGAAGTGCATGTTGTTGGGGATGACGGTCCCGGGCCGGGCGACGAGCGAGAACAGGAGGTTCTCGGCGGCCCGGCCCTGGTGGGCCGGGATCACGTGGGGGAACCCCGTGAGTTCCCGGACGGTCGTCTCGAAGTGGGCGAAGTTGCGGCTGCCGGCGTACGACTCGTCCCCGACCATCATCGCCGCCCACTGTCGGTCGCTCATCGCCGACGTGCCGGAGTCGGTCAGCAGGTCGATGTACACCTCGTCGGACTGGAGCTGGAACAGGTTGTAGCCGGCCCGCCGGAGCGCGGCCTCCCGCTCCTCGGCGGAGGGAAGGCGGATCCGCTCGACGACCTTCACTCGATAGGGCTCGACCGGGGGCCGAAGCTCGCGCGGAGCGGGCGCCACCGGGGCGGCGACCGAGGGCCGCCTATATAGACCTCAGGACGACCGCTCGGCGGAACGCGACCCGCGCCGTCGGGGCCGCGCGACGCTCTTCCCCGCGGCGGCCTTGCCCGGACTCCGGCGGCGGGTCGGCGCCTTCCCGCGCTCGATGGGGGCCGCCCGCAGCCGCACGACCGCCGGCTCCGGCATCGGGTTCGTCAACACGAGCGTGTAATCGCCCGGGCGTTCCGGGTCGAAGAGGATCCGCGCCTTGCCGGCGAGACGGACCCGCTGGACGATCGCCCCGGCCCGATGGCCGATCATCACCACGAAGCTGCGCCCCGGCCGGGGGTTCTGGAGCGCGAGGTCGAATTCGCACGCGGTCGCCTCGAGGCGCATGTCGAGGCGGATTCCGCCGCCGGGTTCGAGGACGACGTACCGGGGGAGCTCCGTGAGCCCGATCGGCATACTTCGTGGCAACTAGCCCGCGCGGGCAGAAAACGGCTCGCGCCCGCCGCGACCACTCGCGCGCCGGCGGACGTTATGTCGGTGCGCGACTCGGCCGCGGCATGGCGGCAAAAAGGACGGCCGAGGCGATCTGGGAGCACGACCTACTGAAGGGCAGCGGCCACGTCAAGGGGCTCAGCGGCGCGCTCCCCGACGTGCCGGTCACGTGGGCGGCCCGAACCGAGGCGTCCTCCGGCGGCAAGACGAGCCCGGAAGAGCTCCTCGCGGCGGCGCATGCCAGCTGCTACTCGATGGCGCTCTCCGCCGGCCTCGGCCGCGGAGGAACGCCTCCGGAGCGGCTCCACGTCACCGCGACCGTCACGTTCGACAAGGTCGGCGAGGCGTGGAAGGTGACGACGAGCGAGCTCGTGGTGAAGGGCAAGGTCCCGGGGATCACCGCCGAGAAGTTCGCCGAGGCCGCGAAGGCCGCGGGCGAGGGGTGCCCGATCTCCGGCGCGCTCCGCAACAACGTCGCGATCACCGTGACGGCGTCGCTCGAGTAGGACCCCGCGTTCGCTCGCGGAATCCGCGCCTAACCCGTTCTCGACCCGGCGGCCACGGCGGTCTCCGTCACGGGCGCCTCGACCACGCGGACGATCGTCTTCAACTCCGCGGCCCCTCGCTGGACCGCGACGTCGACCGCGCCCCCGATCGGCACCCGGCTGAGCGCGACCAGCAGGTCGTGGAGCGTTTGGATGGTCTGTTGCGCGATCCGGACGATCAGGTCGCCCGGTTGGAGCCCGG
>DASYOF010000081.1:0-7538 GCA_036007995.1 Thermoplasmata archaeon | reverse complement strand
ACTCGCCCTCGTCGGCGTGATCGTGCTCCGCAAGATGAAGCCGGTCGCCTTCGGCGCGTACTCCATCGTGTACTTCGTCCTGATCTGGAACCTGCCCGCCGCCTGGATCTGGAACCCGACCGGTTGGCTCGCGAAGCTCGGGATGGTCGACTTCGCGGGCGGTCTCGTCGTCCACGGCGCCGCCGGCGCGGCCGGGCTCGGGCTCCTCTACCAGTTCTGGCGGGAAGAACGGGCGAAGGGGCTCGCGGCGAGCCCCCAGACGCCGATCCGGGTCTCCCCGGGGTGGCTCACCCTCGCGATCCTCCTCCTCTGGGTCGGCTGGTTCGGGTTCAATCCGGGGAGCGTCCTCGCGTTCAACGACGAGACGACGGTCGTCGTGCTGACGACGTTCCTCGCCGCCGCGGCCGCGATGCTCTCCGTCCTCGCGTTCCGCCACATCCTCCACCAGGAGGCCCCGACGCTGCTCGACGGCACGAACGGGATCCTGATGGGGCTCATCGTCATCACGCCGGTCGCCGGCTTCGTCAGCCCGGCGAGCGCGATCGTCCTCGGCCTCCTCGGCGGCCCGATCTTCCTCCTCGGCGAAAAGTACTTCGCGAAGTGGAAGTGGGTCTCCGACCCCGTCGGGCTCCTCCCGGGCCACCTGGTCGGAGGGCTGTTCGGCGTCGTCATGATCGCGTTCTTCGCCCAGTCGGCGTATTCGGGCGCGCTCCCCGCCTACCCGGGACTCCCGAGCCTTCCGAACGGGCTCCTGTTCGGGGGCGGCACGCCCGCGCTCCACCAGCTGGGGATCGAGCTGTTCGGCATCGTCGCGGTGATGATCACGGTGTTCGTCCTCTCGTTCCTGACCGCCTGGGTCTTGGCGAAGATGTTCGGCGGGATCACGACCGACTACCGGAAGGAAGGCCTCCTTCCGTAGCCGGGCCGCTCGGTCGAGATATACCGGTGCGACCGTTCGCGCCTCGATGTACCTGAGCTACGTCGGTCTCCGAGTGCGGGATCTCGCCCGCTCGATCCGATTCTACACGGAAGGGTTCGGTCTCGTCCTGACCGACCCGGGGGAACCGGCCCGGATCGACCCGAAGGTCCGCTGGGCGGTGCTGCTCCGGGACCCGCGTTCCGGCCAGCGGATCGAACTGAATTACTACCCGCCCGGCGACCCGTACGCCGTGCCGTACACGCCCGGCGAGGCGCTCGACCACGTGGCGTTCCGCGTGGACGACCTACCGGCGACGCTCGAGCGGCTCGAGAAACTCGGCCACCCGCCGGAGCGGATGGCCCATTACGAGGGGCCGATGCTGACCACCCCCCACTACCGGATGGCCTACGTGCGCGACCCTGACGAGATCTCGCTCGAACTCTTCGACGCCCCCGGGACCGGGGAGTATTCGCCGAACCAGTACTAGGGAGGAGAGCGGCCGGCCCGGCCCGTTAAAGGCCACGGGGCCCTCGCAGCGCATGGCCGCGAATCCCCCGTCCGAGTTTCGTTGCCCCATCTGCGGCGTGGTCCTCTCGAACGCGATGGAGTTGGAGGAGCACAAGGAAGTCCACATGGAGGAGCGGGCGGCGGGGGAGAGCTTGCTCCCGACGCACACGTGCATCTTCTGCGGGGCGAAGTTCCGTACCCCGGAGGAGCTGCGCGACCACAACCGGACCGCCCACAACAAGTAGGCGGATCCGGCCGGCGTCCCGGGGACCGGGCCGTCGGCCCGGTCCCTAGCCTCCGTCGAGGCCGACCGTCACATCTTTTTCTCGAAGTCGAGGATCGTCGCGAAGATCGTCGAATACAGGTGGTTCGCGCCGCTCTCGAACTCGAGCTGCCAGACGTCGCGCACGGCGAGGATCTTGTGCCGGACCCGCCCGATCTCCCGGCCGTCCGCGCCCATGATCCCGTACTTGCGGCGGATGATGTTCCCTTTCGTCACCATCATCGCCGCCCCGTTCGGGTCGACCCAGGTGGCGTGCAGGCCCCCGATGAGGCTCCGCTTCATCTCGATCGCCCCGAAGCTTCCGCCACTGACCGCGTCGACGACGTCGAACCGGCTCTTGTTCCCGCCGCCGCCCTTCTTGATCAGCATCGCGACCTGCTGGTTCGCGTCCTTCACGGTGTAGGTGTACTCCATGCTCCTCGCGGCGTAGCGGCCGATGTAGTCGCCCGCGATCTGCGAGACGGCCCCCTTGAGGAGCGCCCCGCTCATGTTCTGGCCGGCGTCGAGCCCGATGTAGGCGAGCGGGTTCTGGGCGGAGTCCATCACCCAGTAGTTCTTCCCGAGCGAGAGGATCTGCATCTTCATCAGCAGCATCTTCTGGCCTTGCAACGAGTTCACGATGTTCTGGGCCGCGGGATTCATGCCAGCCATACAGCACGGTACAGTACCTAGGTGATTCTCGTTTCGGTCCCGACCCGGCCCGTTCCCCCCAGGGAAACGAGCCCAACGTTCTACTCCCGGAGGCGGTTGGCCCGCCGGGATCCCGCATGGGGAAGATACCGGACGCGGCTCAGGCTCGATTCGACCAGCTCGTCGACCAGCTCGGGAACGACGACGGGACCACCGGGCCACGCCGGACGGGGTTCGGCAGCCACTCGATGTTCGTCGGTCGGAAGATGTTCGCCCTCCTCGGTTCGGACGGCGCGCTCGTGGTCAAGCTCCCCCCCGTGCGGGTGGCGGAGCTGATCGCGACCGGGGTCGGCGCTCCGTGGCACCCCGGGACCGGCTCGCCGCTCAAGGAGTACGTCGCCGTCGGATTCGACCAGCAGCGGAAGTGGCCCGCCCTCGCGAAAGAGGCCCGGACGTTCATGGCGTCGAAGAGCTGAGGTGCGGCGGGACGCGACCGCTCGCTACGGGGCCGGGAACGGCCGCGCCTCGAAGACGAGGTGGAGCGGGACCTCGTGGATCCCCTCTCCCTGGGGGCTCGCCGACCGGAACGCCTCCGACCCGTACGGCTCCTCCATCGCGGAGATCGCGAACCCGGCCTGGGCGAGCTCGCGGACGTACCACGAGAGGGGCCGGTGCCAGGTCCGCGTCGAGAACTCCGCCCGGTCCGGGACACGCCAGGGGACGGTCGTATCGAACGGTTCCCGGTACCGTCCGACACGACGACTGATGGTCGTCACGAACTCCTTGCGTTCCCACAGCCAGGAGCCGGCGCCGGGGACATCGAAGCACGGGTGGCAGATGCTGGCCACGAATCGGCCGCCCGGGCGGAGCAGCCGCGCGACCTCGCGGAACGGGGCGACGACGTCCGGCATGTCCATCAGGGCCATGTTCGAGTAGACGAGGTCGAACGACCGGCTCGCCAGCATCGGCATGGCGCCCGCGTCGGAGACGTGGTAGGCGATCCCGAGCGGCGCCTGGCGCTCCCGGGCTTTCGCGAGCTCGATGATGGGGGCCGACGCGTCGGTTCCGACGACCGTCCCGCCGGCCCGGGCGAACCGGCGGGCGAGGTAGCCGTTCCCGCAGGCGAGGTCGAGCACGGTCCGGCCGCGGACATCGCCGACCAGACGGATCAGCGGCGGGTCGATCAGTTCCCGGTGCCAGAGATCGCCGTCGTCCCCCTGCTTCGCGTCGTACCACGCCGCCAGCTCCGGCCAATCGACGGGGTCGGGCATGCTCGGGACCGTCGAGACCGGCGGACCGCATCACGTTGCCGGAGCGGGCCGGAATCGACTGGCCCGGGCTCAAATACCCGAGGCCAGTCGCGCCGCGGCGAGGTCCCCCTCGATGGTAACCGTAGAGGTCGCGCACGACAAATGCACCGGCTGCACCCACTGCCGGGATGTCTGTCCCACGACGGTGTTCGAGATGCAGCCGCGCGAGAACTTCCCCGGCTCCGTCGACGACCCTGCGGTCGCCGCCAAGTTCCAGTTCCGGGCCGAAAAGTCCGCGGTCATCCACGGGCCGGACTGCATCATGTGCGAGGCGTGCCTCTTCGAGTGCGAAGGCGAGTGCATCACGATCGTGGACGACGAGGGCACCGTCCATCAGTCCACGTACAAGTAGCGCGGCCCGGGGAATCCCGATGGCGTTCGCGCGGCTCGAGCGCGACGCGTGGACCGACCCGGCGGTCGCCGACGCCTACGCGAGGTTCTGGGGCGAGTTCGTCGCGCCCTCGATCCCGCGACTCCTCGATTCCGCGCTCGTAGGCCCGGGCGACCGGATCCTGGACGTCGCGACCGGCCCGGGTCCCGTCGTCCGGGGCGCGCTCTCGCGCGGCGCTCGTCCCGTCGCCCTCGACTTCTCCCGCCCGATGCTCGGGAAGGGGGACCCCAAGGCCCCGAAACTGCAGGCGGACGCCGGCCAGATGCCGGTCCGGGAGGGCTCGTTCGACCGCGTCGTCTCGAACCTCGGCCTCCTCCACTTTCCGGCTCCGGAGGCCGCGATCCGCGAGGCCGCCCGGGTCGTCCGGCCGGGCGGCGTGGTCGCGTTCGCCGTCTGGGGACCCGACGCCACCGCGCTCCGCATCATCCCCGCGGCGCTGACGGCGCTCGGGCTCAACTCGCCGGAGCCGTCGGCGCCGGGGTTCTTCCGGTTCGGCGAACCGGGCGTCTTCGAGGCCGCGATGCGGGAGGCGGGATTGGTCCCGATGCCGACGGAGTCGTTCGGCTGGTCCGGCGTCGTTCCGGACCCGCCCGCCTTCTGGTCGATGTTCCACGACGGGACCGCCCGGACCCGGGCGTCGATCCGCGCCCTCCCCGAAGCGGACCGGACGCGGCTCCGGGACGAGGTCCTTCGGAGGGTCGACGGGTTCCGGTCCGCCGACCACCTCGCGATCCCGACGAGCGTGGTGGTCGGGCGCGGCCGGCGCCCGCCCGCCCCGCCCTAATCCCGCGCGTCGATCACCGTCGCGAACGCGCGCAGCATCTCCCCGGCCGATTCGAGGTGGCGCTGGGAGAGCTGTTCGACGTTGACACCGAGCGGCACCTCGGCCCCGGCTTCGGCGGCGGATCGACGGACGTCCGCCCACAGGGAGAGCGCCCGGTCGACCGACCGCCGGACCGCGCCCCGGTCGTCGCCGTTCAGGATGGCGCGCTCGGTCGCCTCGGGGATATCGGCGCCGAGCCAGCGGACGAACTCCGCGTCCGCCTCGTCGGCGAGCGGCGCGACCGACACGATCACCGAGGCCGGGCGGAGTCCGGACTGTCGGCAGAGGAGGTCGTACTGCTGGACGAGCCGGCCGGTCGCCGTCGCGTCGAACGCGATCTGCGTCGTGAAGAACGTGGCGCCCGCCCGGGTCTTCGCGAGCATCCGGTGCGCCTCGCCCGCCCGCTGGGGGATCGCGATGTTGCCGAGCGCGCCGCCGCTCCCCTCGACGCTCGCGCGGCACAGCCGGTCCGCTTCGGCGACCGGTGGGCCGGGGTAGGGGATGTAGCGGCTCGAACCCCCGACGAGCACGAACGACCGGATCCCCTTGGTCACGGTCTCGTCGGCCCACGACGACGTCGCCGCCGCGCTCGGTAGGTGGGCCACCACCTTGTTAACGACCGGCTCGGTCTCCGTCGCGGTCGCGAGGCGGCGCGCGTACCATCGGACGTCCCCCGATCGATAGTACGGGCGGCCGTCGTGGTTCTCGTCCACGAGCTCCGGGACGTTGACCGCGTCGACCCGGGCCACCGACCGGAGGACCTCGACGTCCGCGTGGAACTGAGCTTCCACCCGGGCCGGCGGGGCGCGCGCGCTCGGAGGAACCGGCTCGAAGAACAGCGGGCGGTCGGCCAGGGCGGCGACGATCGGGCGACCCATCGGACTCGCGACGTCCGAGGCGAACCGGTCTATCAGCGTTGGGCGTCGACCGACGGTTGCGGACCGCGCAACGGCCCGACCTCTCAGGAAACCGGGGCCACCGGCTCGAGGTGGAACAATCGCCGGGCGTTCCCGCCCAGGATCCGCTCCCGGTCGTCTTCGGGGATTGGGAGCGTCGCGACGAGCTCGACCGCGGTCGCGATCGACTCGAGCGGCCAGTCGGACCCGTAGAGGACGCGGTCGGCGTCGCCGACGGTGACGAGAAGCTGGTGGAGGAGCGTCTGGGCTCGTCGGAACATCTCCCGGAAGTACGGCACGGTCGGACGCGCGAGCAGGCCGGAGCAGTCGGTCCAGACGTTCGGGTTCTTGTAGACCAGCTCCGCGGTCTCCTCGATCCACGGGTTGCCGAGGTGGCAGAGGACGAACTGGACGGCCGGCCACCGCACCGCGACTTCGTCGACCTCGATCGGGCGGGCGAACTTCAGCAGCCCGTCGCGCTCGAGCGTGTCGCCCTGATGGATCATCACCGGGACGTGTCGGCGCTCGGCGAACTCGTAGACCGGGTCGAGGCGACGGTCGTGGGGGTAGAACGGGAGGTAGCCCGGGAACAGCTTGATCGCCGTCAGCTCCGGGGCGCGGCCCCACCGGTCGACCGCCTCCGCGACCCGGGCTGCGCCGGCCGCCGGGTCGATCGTCGTGACGAGGTGCAGCCGGTGGCGACTCTCCGCGCGAAGCGACCCGCCCTCGTCGAGCGTGGCCGCGACGTCCGGCGCGTGCTGGACCGGGATCGCGAGGCCGGAGCCGATGCCGGCGGCGTCCAGCTCGGCCAGGAGCCCGCGCACCGTGTAGTCGAGATCGGGACGGTACGCGGTGCCGGCGAGGTTGCGCCAGTACCGCGTCAAGTGGAGGTGGACGTCGACGCGCGAGCCTGTCGCCACGTCCGCCCGACGGAACCGCCGCCGATAACCGTCACCCGCGCCCGCGGCCCGCCCGAGGGGTTCATAACCCGCGAGGGGGTCCTCGCCCCGACGGCCGCGGGGAGACCGATGACGGCTTCTGACACCTGGCTGAGCTATCCGGACGCTCCCCGGATCCGCACCCCGCCCCCCGGCCCGCGCTCCCGGGCGCTCCTCACCGACCAGGCCCGTCTCGAGACGGACGCCGTCGTGTACTCGAAGTACTTCCCGGTCGCCCTCGCGAGCGCGCAGGGCTCGACGGTCGAGGACGTCGACGGGAATCGGTTCATCGACTGGGTCGCCGGGGTCTCGGTCCTCAATCTCGGCCATCGCCATCCGGCGATGGCCGCGGCGCTCGCCGAGCAGGCGGGGAAGATCTGGCACGCCCTCGAACTCCCGACCGAAGCGCGCATCGCGTTCCTGAAGGCGTTCGTCGACGCGCTCCCGGGCGGGCTCCGAGGCCACGCCCGGGTCCTGTTCACCGTCACCGGCGGCGACGCCGTCGAGACCGCGGTCAACCTCGCCGACCACGCGAAAGGCCGCCATGGGACCGTCGTCTTCTCCGGCGCCTACCACGGCGTGCACGGCGGCGCCGCGAACTTGACCAGCGGCCGACGATACCATCGAACGACCTCGTTCCACGGGGGGACGATGGTGCGGGTGCCGTTCCCCGATCCGTACCGCCCGGTGCTCGGTTCGCCGGACGACCTTACGAACGCCACCATCCGCTACCTCGAGCACCTCGCGAACGACCCGCATTCCGGCGTCGACGAGATGTCGAGCGTGCTGGTCGAGCCGATCCTCGGCGAGGGCGGGTACGTCGTTCCGCCCGACGACTTCC
>DASYOF010000080.1:0-7237 GCA_036007995.1 Thermoplasmata archaeon | reverse complement strand
ACCGCGAGGAACCGCTTGAGCTCCTCCGCCGTCCCGACTAGCCGGCGGTCGTGGGTGATCGCCTGCGGGAACTTCGCCGCGAACCGGAATCCCCCGGGCGTCCGTCGCGCCCACGATTCGGCGACGGCGACCGGGGGCAGTCGGTAGAACGTCGAATTGACCTCGACCGTCGCGAAGCGGCTCGCGTAGTACCGGAGCCGGTCGCGGACGCCATGGGGCGGGTAGACTCGACCGGTCCACTCCGGGTAATCCCACCCGCTCGTGCCGAGTAGGACGTTGCCCACGGGTCTCCCCGACGGCGGCCGACGGAAATAGCCTAGCGGAGATTCCGAGGGCCCGTCCAATTCGGGCGGATTCCGGGGCGCAAACCAGCTCGCGAGGCGCCGCGGTGGCGACGCCGCGCGAAACCCTAAATACGAAACCACCCGTCGAACCGACACCGAGGCAGTCGATGGTCCAGGTCGATATCGTTCTGGAGAAGTGCACCGGATGCGCCCACTGCCGTGACGTCTGCCCGGTGAACGTCTTCGAGCTGAAGCCTCGGGATCAATTCCCCGAACTGGTCGACGACCCCGCGATCGGTGCCAAGTTCCAGTTCCGCGGCGAGAAGTCGCTCGCCGTCAACGGCCCGGAGTGCATCGTCTGCGAGGCGTGCCTCTTCGAGTGCGAAGGGGAATGCATCACGATCACGGACGACGAAGGGCACGTCCACAACTCGACGTACAAGTAGCGCGTACCGACCGCGTTCCGGTGCGCGTTTTGGGCCGTTCTCCGACGGTGATTCCCCTCGGCCGGGGGAGCCGTTAAATAGGACGAGACCCCGCCGGGGCCGCCATGCCAGAAGCGCCACCGGGCGACGGTGGGACCGTCGTCCTCGGCGAGCGCGAACTCGCGATCGGCTTCCGGCTGATTGGCATGAAAGACGTGGTCGAAGTGACCCCGGACACCGCGGCCCACGAGTTCCAGAAGGCGATGGGCGCGGGCCGCTTCAGCCTCGTCGTCGCGAGCCAGTCCGTCCGCAAGTCCCTCACCGACGCCCAGCGGACGGCGGCCGAATCGTCCCTCACCCCGCTCGTCGTCTTCGTCCCCGGCCCCACCGGGGAGTACGAGGTCGAGAGCGTCGAGGCGCTCGCGAAGCGGGTCCTCGGCGTCACGCTCGCGATGCCGAAGTGAGGAATGTATGGGAACAGTCGCACGGGTGTCCGGTCCGGTCGTCATCGCCGAAGGTCTCACGGGCGCCAAGATGTTCGACGTCGTCCGCGTCGGTGAGCTCGGGCTCGTCGGCGAGATCATCCGACTGGTCGGCGACACCGCGACGGTCCAGGTCTACGAGGACACCACCGGCGTACGGCCCGGCGACAAGGTCGACAACACCGGTCAGGCCCTATCGGTAGAGCTCGGGCCGGGGCTTCTCAAGTCGATCTACGACGGCGTCCAGCGGCCGCTCGACGTACTGCAGAAGAACCTCGGCGACTTCATCACCCGCGGCTTCGTCGCCGCGCCGCTCGACGAGTCCAAGAAGTGGGAGTTCACTGCCACGGCGAAGGTCGGGAGCGAGATCACCCCCGGCGCGATCCTCGGAACCGTCCAAGAGACGCCGCTCATCCTCCACAAGATCATGGTGCCCCCCGGGGTCTCGGGAACTCTCGAGGACCTCAAGTCCGGCAGCTTCACGATCCGGGAGCCCATCGGCACCGTCCGCACCGCCTCGGGCAAGCAGCCGCTCGGCCTCTCCCAGAAGTGGGTGGTCCGGATCCCGCGGCCGGTCCAGCAGAAGCTCGCGCCTGCCACCCCGCTGATTACTGGCCAGCGCGTAATCGACACGTTCTTCGCGATTGCCAAAGGGGGGACCGCTTGCATCCCTGGACCCTTCGGGAGCGGCAAGACAGTGTGTCAGCAACAGCTCGCAAAGTGGGCCGATTCTGACATCGTGGTCTACGTGGGCTGCGGAGAACGTGGGAACGAGATGACTGAGGTTCTCGCGACGTTCCCGAACCTCCAGGATCCGAAATCGAAACGGCCGCTGATGGAGCGGACGATCCTGATCGCGAACACCTCGAACATGCCGGTCGCCGCGCGGGAGGCGAGCGTCTACACCGGGATCACCATCGCCGAGTACTACCGAGACATGGGCTACGACGTCGCCCTGATGGCCGACTCGACCAGCCGCTGGGCGGAGGCGATGCGGGAAATCTCCGGCCGTCTCGAAGAGATGCCCGGTGAGGAAGGGTATCCGGCCTACTTGGGCCGGCGCGTTGCGGAGTTCTACGAGCGCGCAGGCCGCGTCATCACCGTCTCCCCCGAGGGCCGCCCGGGCTCCGTCACGGTCGTCGGCGCGGTCAGTCCGCCCGGCGGCGACTTCTCCGAGCCGGTCAGTCAGAACACTCTCCGGGTCACGCGGGTATTCTGGGCGCTCGACGCGAACCTCGCCTCGCGCCGCCACTTCCCGGCGATCAACTGGCTCCAGAGCTACTCGCTCTACGTCGGCGACCTCGCCCCCTGGTACAAGGACCACTTGGCCGGAGACTTCGTCCAGCTACGACAGAAGGCGCTCGAAACCCTTCAGAAGGAGTCGGAGCTCCAAGAGATTGTCCAGCTCGTTGGGGTCGATGCGCTCCCCGAGCGGGAGAAAGGGATCCTCGACGTCGCCCGGATGCTTCGGGAGGATTACCTGCAGCAATCGGCGTACGACGATGTCGACACGTACACGTCGATCGGCAAGCAGTACCGGATGCTCCGCGCCATCTTGACGTTCGGCGACCGCGAGCAGGACGCGATCGGGAAAGGCGCCCTCGTGGGCGACATCCAGAAGCTCCCGGTCCGGCAAAAGCTGAGCCGGATGAAGTGGATCCCGGAATCCGAGCTCACGGCCCAGTTCGATGCCATGGACACCGAAATGACGACGTCACTGGCGGCGGCGGGGGGAGCGTAGGCGATGGCGAGCGCGAAATCCCAGGCGAAGACGCCGGACCCGACCGTGCCCGTCGACTACCGCACGATCGACCGGATCTCCGGCCCGCTCCTGTTCGTCCGCGACGTCGCGAACGCCGCCTACGGCGAGATCGTCGAGATCGCGCTGCCGGATGGCACCCGCCGACAGGGCCAGGTGCTCGATTCGCGGAAAGGGCTCGCGATCGTCCAGGTGTTCGGCCCGACGATGGGCATGAACGTCAACGAGACCTCGGTCAAATTCCTCGGCGAGGTCGCCCAGCTCCCCGTCTCCGACGAGATGCTCGGCCGGGTGTTCAACGGCCTCGGCGAGCCGCGCGACGGTGGCCCGCGGATCGTCTCCGAGCACCGCCTCGAGATCGTCGGGAACGCGATGAACCCGTACAGCCGCGAGGAGCCGAGCGAGTTCATCCAGACGGGCCTCTCGAACATCGACGTGATGAACACGCTCGTTCGGGGGCAGAAACTCCCGATCTTCTCCGGCGCCGGCCTGCCGCACAACCAGATCGCGGCGCAGATCGTCCGGCAGGCGAAGCTCCGCAACTCCTCGGAGAACTTCGCCGTCGTCTTCGCGGCGATGGGGATCACGAGCGAGGAGGCGAACTTCTTCCTGAAGGAGTTCGAGTCGACCGGCGCCCTCGAACGCACGGTCGTCTTCCTGAACCTTTCGAGCGACCCGTCGATGGAGCGGGTCATCACGCCGAGGATGGCGCTGACCACCGCGGAGTTCCTCGCCTACGAGCGGGACATGCACATTCTCGTCGTGCTCACCGACATGACGAACTACTGTGAGGCGCTCCGAGAGATCGCGAGCGCGCGGGAGGAGGTTCCGGGCCGCCGCGGCTATCCGGGGTACCTCTATACCGACCTGGCGACGCTCTACGAACGAGCCGGGAAGATCCACGGCCGCAAGGGGTCGATCACCCAGCTGCCGATCCTGACGATGCCGGCCGACGACATCACCCACCCGATCCCGGACTTGACCGGGTACATCACCGAGGGCCAGATCGTCGCGAGCCGGGACCTCCAGCGGCGCGGCGTCTATCCGCCGATCGACGTGCTGACCTCGCTCTCGCGTCTGATGAACCAAGGAATCGGGAAAGACCGCACGCGCGAGGACCACCGCGGCGTCGCCGACCAGTTGTACGCGAGCTACGCGACGGGGAAGGACCAGCGGGCCCTCTCCGCCATCGTCGGCGAGGATTCGCTCTCCGCCGTCGACCGGATCTACCTCAAGATCGCGGAACGGTTCGAGAACGAGTTCGTCAACCAGCGCCCCGACGAGGACCGTTCGATCGACGAAAGCCTCGCCATCGCCTGGGACATCCTCTCCGAGCTCCCCGAGGCCGAGCTGAAGCGGATCAAGCCGGAGTTCATCGCGAAGTACCGGTCCAAGAAGGCGGCGTAATCGGCCGCAAGCCGGGGAGGGACCGATGGCGCAGGAGAACATCCGCCCGACACGGCTCGAGCTGTTGCGGACGCGGCGCCGCATCGTGCTCGCGAAGAAGGGGCTCAACCTCCTGAAGCTGAAGCGCTCGGCCCTGATCGCCGAGTTCTTCAATCTCTCGAAGCAGGCGCTCGCCCTCCGGGGCGACCTGCAGAAGAAGATCCAGCGCGGCTACGTCTCGATCCGCCGGGCCGAGATGATGGAAGGCCCGACCCGCCTCGAGTCGATCTCGATGCTCCTTCCCGAGATCCTTCCCGTGAAGGTCTCGACGAAGAACGTGATGGGCGTCAAGACCCCTCAGGTCGACAGCGGCGCCTACAGCCCGGTCGGCACGCCGGAGCTCCTCGACCTGCCGACGCCGATCATGGAGTCGATCCGCCATTTCCAGGGCATCTACCAGGTGATCCTCGACATCGCCGAGAAGGAGAACGCGCTCCGGCGGCTCCTCCGGGAGATTGAGAAGACCAAGCGCCGGGCGAGCGCGATCGAGAACGTCCTGATCCCCCGTCTCCAGGCGACGGTGCGGTACATCAAGTTCCGATTCGACGAGCTCGAGCGGGACGCGTTCAGCATGCTGAAGACCGTCAAGCGCAAGATGGAAGCCGAGGAGGCGGCCGGGACCGATGTGGCCCTCGCCTAGTGCGAACCCCGCCGTCGCCCGGTTCCGCCGGGTGATGTCGCTCTCCCTCGCCGTGCGGCTCGCGGTGCTCCTCGTCGCCGTCTACCTGATCCTCGCGTACGTCGGAGGGGTGTAATGTCCGAATCCATGGCCGGGTCGTCGGGTCCGAGCGAGTCGATCGAGGCGCTGAAGCGCCTGAAGGCCTCCGAGACGGAGGCCGAGGCGAAACTCCGCAAGCTCGCGGACGAGGGGACGGAGCGCCTCAAGCAGCTCGCCCACTCCGCCGAGGAATCGGTGCGCGCCGCGAAGGCGTCCGCCGAGCGGGAGGCGGACGCCGCCATCGAGCGCGCCCGGGCGTCCCTCGCCGTCGACACCGCCGCCGTCGTCAAGGTCGGCGAGGCCGACGCGGCGAAGGTCGCGAGCCGCTCGAAATCGGAGCTCGCGAAGCTCGAATCGAAGCTCCTCGACGCGACCCTCGGAGAGTTCCGCTCCGACTGAACCTGCGAGGCTCTCCGTGCCGTTCCTGCGTCCGGTCCCGTTCTCGAAGGTGGCGGTCATCGCCCTCAACGACGACCGCGAGGTCGTCCTCTCGGTCCTGCACGACCTCGGCGTGATCCAGGTCGAACCGGTCTCGAAGGAGGCGCTCGAGCAGTTCGGGCCGGAACGGGCGAGCGAACTGCAGCGCCAGGTCGCCGACCAGCTCGTCCGGTTCCGCGGCCTGCTCGCGGCGCTGCCCGCGACCTCGACGGGGGCCCCGTTCGCGTTCGAGAACGTCGAGTCGCTGTTCGCCGCCGCGCGCACCGTGCCGATCGACGAGGAAGTCGGACGGCTGAAGCGCGAGGAGGACCAGCTCCTCACCGAACGCCGCACGCTCGAGGAGACGACCGACCTCCTCACCCGGTTCTCGTTCTACACCGGCCGATTCAACGACCTGAGCGCCCAGAGCGCCGTCGGCCTCCTCGGGGAAGGGACCGCCGAGGCGGTCGCCAGCTGGCGCGCGGCGACCCCCGCGCTCCGCGGGGTGCCGATCACCATCCAACCGGCGCAGAAGAAGACGGTTCGGTTCCTGGTCGCCGTCGCGACGACCGAGATCGAGGCGGTCACGCGGACCGCGCAAGCGAACGGGGTCCGCCTCGTTGGCGCCCCGAAGCTCGAGGGCACCGCCGCCGAGGAGATCCCGCGGATGCGCCAACGGCTCGCCGAGGTCGACGGCCGGCTCGGCGAGATCCGGACGCGGCTCACCGAGATCGCCCGCGACTGGTACCCCCGGGTGGTCGCGCTCACGGAGGCGTTCGACATCGAGAACCGCAAACTCGACGTCCACAGCCGACTCGGGACGAGCCAGAGCGCGTTCACCCTCGAGGGGTGGGTGCCGAAACGGAACGTTCCGCAGCTCACGTCGGCGCTCCTCACCGCCGTCAGCGACCGGGCCGCGATCTTCGAGATCCCGACCCAGGAGGAGCCGCCGACGTTCATGGAGAACAAGCGCGGGATCCGGCGCTACGAGTTCTTCATCCGGTTCTACTCGCTCCCGCAGGCCACCGAATGGGACCCCACCTGGACCTTCGCGGTGATCTTCCCGATCCTCTTCGGCTTCATGCTCGGGGACGTCGGCTACGCCGTCGTCATCCTGGGCATCTGCATCTGGATGATCTACGGCTTCCCGGGCCGCACCGGCCTTCCCAAGGGACTGCGCAGCTTCCTCACGCGCATCATGGGACCGTCCTCGATGCAGAAGCTCGCCTACGCGCTCGTCCCGGGCTGCCTCGTAGGCATCGGCGTCGGCGTCCTCACCAACTCCTACTTCGGCTTCGCGCTCGGCTACACCGCTGTCTTCAGCCCGTTGAAGGACACCGCCCAGCTCCTCCTCTTCGCCGGGTACCTGGGGCTCGGCATGGTCCTCTTCGGCTTCATCCTCGGCGCCCTCAAGGAGTATTTCCACCACCGCCCCCGGCACGCCTGGGCGAAGGTCGGCGGGATCCTGGCCTCCCTGGGCCTCGTCGGCTTCGGCCTCTCGCTCCTCCGGGGCCAACTGACCTCGGCCCACGAGATCGTCTGGGCGGGCTCGCTCGTCGTCCTCTTCGTCGGCGTCGGGCTCATGTTCTACGGTGAGGGCGTCAACGGCGTGATGCTGGGGTTCATCGAGGTGCTCTCCCACATCCTCTCGTACACCCGGATCGTCGGGATCCTGCTGGCGAGCGTCATCCTGGCGCTGGTCATCG
>DASYOF010000079.1:0-1940 GCA_036007995.1 Thermoplasmata archaeon | reverse complement strand
GCGATGAGGGCGCGGGTCATCCGGTCGGACTCGATATCGAGCGGGACGGCGAGGTGCTCGCGGGGGACCGTGGTCAGGTAGGCGGTGAAGTCGGTGTCCGTGAAGGCGTTCAGGGTCCCGCCGGCCTCGACGATCGCCCGGTCGATCGTGCCTTTCGGGTACTTCGGGGAGCCCTGGAACAGCATGTGCTCGACCCAGTGGGAGGCGCCGGTGACCCCCGGCCATTCGTTCTTCGAGCCGACGCGATACCACACCCAGACGCTCGCCGTCGGGCTGTCGGAGCGCGGCGCGAGGACGACCTCGAGCCCGTTGGCGAGCCGGAACCGCTTGGAGCCGGGAAGGGACCGGACCGCCGCCGCCATCGGCCCGGGGACGCGGGCCGGGTTATAACCCACGACGGAAGCGCGCGCCACCCACCGGGCATACCGTTATCCCCGTCGCCCTCCCATTCGCGCCGCGTGCAGCCGTGGCTCCGCCTCGTGCGGGTCGGCAACACGGTGACCGCGTTCGCCGGGGCGGTCGTCGGGGGACTCGTGGCTCGGGGCTCGGGGCTACCAACCGGGTCGGCGTTCTGGGTCCTGGTCATCCTCGCCGGTATCTCGACCGCGTGCGTCACCGCCGGCGGCAACGTCGTCAACGATGTGCTCGACCTGGCCACGGACCGGACCAACCACCCCGACCGACCGCTCGTCACCGGGGCGATCTCGGCCGGCACGGCGAAGGCCGCGGCGGTCGTTCTGTTCGTTGCGGGCGGCCTCGCGATGGTGCCGGTCGCGCTGTCGGCGCCGCTGGTCGCGGTACTCTTCGGGATCGCGGTCGTGGCGCTGCTCGGCTACGAGTTCCGGTTCAAGTCCGAAGGGTTCGCCGGGAATCTTCTGGTCGCCTTCCTCACGGGGGCCGTATTCCTCTACGGCGGCGCCGCGGTCGGCGACCCGCTCCTGGTGGTCCCGTTCGCGACGATGGCGTTCGGCGCGACCCTCAGCCGCGAGGTGATCAAGGACATGGAGGACGCCCAAGGCGATCTCGACCGTCGGACCCTCCCGAGGGTCCGCGGGTTGGGCACCGCGTCCGCGGTCGCCCGGGTCACGGTGGCGCTCGCGATCCTGCTCAGTCCGGTTCCGCTCCTGACGTTCCTCGCGCCCACCTCCGCCGAGGGGATTATGTATCTCGCCTTGGTGGGCGCGGCGGATGCGCTGTTCGTCGTCTCGGTCGTGTGGTTGCCGAAGCGCCTCCACCGGGAGCAGACCCTCAGCAAGGGCGCGATGACCGTCGCCCTCCTCGCGTTCCTGGCGGCGGCGTTCCGGTAAGCGGACGATGGGTCGGGTGTTCGATGGCCTCCGGGACCGGCTTCGTTCCGGGCCGCTCCACTTCACCCTGATCGACCCCGACAAGTCCCCCGGCGCGAAGGCCGCCGAGATCGCCGAGGGGGCGGTCCGCCTCGGCTCGGACGCGATCCTGCTCGGCGGGTCCACCGGCATCTCCCGGGCGAAGATGGGGGAGGCGGTCCGGGCGGTGAAGGCCGCCGTTCCCGTGCCGGCGATCATCTTCCCGGAAGGCCCCTCCTCCCTCTCGGAGGCCGCCGATGCCGTACTCTTCATGAGCCTCCTCAATTCGCGCCGTCTCGACCTCGTGATCCGGGTCCACGCGCGCGCCGCGCCGGTGATACGGACGATGGGGATCGAGCCGATCGCGCTCGGGTACCTCGTCATCGCCCCGGGCATGCGGGTCGGCGAGGTCGGCGAGGTCGACGTGGTCCCCCGGGACGCGCCGGACGTGGCGGTCGGCTACGCGCTCGCGGCGGAGATGCTCGGGATGCAGATGGTCTATCTCGAAGCGGGGTCGGGCGCCCCCTCCCCGGTCCCGGCGGAGATCGTGCGCTCGGTCCGGTCGGCGCTCTCGATCCCGCTCATCGTCGGCGGCGGGATCCGAACCGGTGCCGA
>DASYOF010000078.1:0-5205 GCA_036007995.1 Thermoplasmata archaeon | reverse complement strand
CCGCCATGAACTCGCTGTTGGCGGAGATCGCGTCGGCGAGCGACAGCACCCGGTGCCGGGTCCAGAGCTTCGAGTAGAGCACGAATCCGAGCGGAGGGGGAAGTCCCGGGACCGGAACCCCGAGGTTCGGCGACAGCGGCGAGCGGGCGGCGTGGCGGACGCATTTCGCGAGCCCGGGCGCATAGCACACGCCCTGGCCCTCGATGTAGTGGGTCCCGATCGGGCACGTCGGCCAGTAGATCTGCGTGCACGCGACGACCGGGATCCCCTCCTGGTGGGCCGCGACGATGAGCGAACAGTCGTAGTCGTAGAACGCGAGCACGACGTCCGGGCGCGTGGCCCGAAGCCGGCGCCGGTACTGGAACAGCCGGTGCGGTTCGATGTCGTACGGCGTCGCCGCGAGCGCCGCGAACCCGGGGAGCCCGCGGCGGGACCCTTCGCGGACCACGGTGACCCCAAGCTCGCGGAGCCCGCGCTCGAGGAGCGCCGCGAACACCGGTTCGCCGCCCTCCCAATCCGGCTCCATGCTCGCGCCGGCGAACAGCGCGCGGACCGGTCGGTCAGCCATACTCGTCGTAGTACGACCGGTAGGGCTCCAAGGCGGGCTGCGCCGGGTCGCCGAGGGTCCCGTCGACGACCTCCTTCGCCCAGTGGATCAGCGCGGTGTCGTTGCCCTTCGGCTCGAGCACCTTCGGGTACTCGCTCTGGAGCCCCGGACGGTGGTTGTAGACCAGGAACAGGACCGCGAGCCATTTTTTTTCCACGCTCGTCTGCTGCACGAGGTACGACTCGAACGGGAGGAACAGGGGGCGCAGGTTGCTCCATGTCGAGCCGTTCGTGGCCGCCCAGTCCAGGTACGCCGATTCGTTCGCCGCCGCCATCTTGCGCAGGTACGTGTTTTCGCTCGCCACGGTCGCGAGGATCCCCGCGGGCGACGTCCGATTCCAGTGGAACAGCGTTTCCGACGGTCCGGAGCCTCCCGGAACCGTCGACATCAGGTCCGTGAGGACGAGCCCCATCCCGCCGGGGAACGTCGCGCCTCCCCGCGCCCCTGGTTCATCGCTGATGAGCCAGCCGGTCGTGTTGAACAGGAGCCCCTCGAACGAGGCCGTGGTGGAGATCAAGACGGAACCGGTCTGGAAGAACACCGGCTGACCGTTCTGGTAGAGAACCGTGTTGTTCAGCGGGTCGCCCCGGATCCAATACTGGACCTGGCCGAGGTAGACCTGCGGCGCGCCGGGATTCGTGGCCCCAACGACGTCGGTCGAGACTCGGTGGCTGGCGACGTACGCCGCGGCATACTCGTAGTCCGCCTGGTCGGCCTGGTAGACCGCCGACGGTTGCTTGGCATCGAACTGGAACGGCTCCCAGGCGATCAGCTGTCCCGTGGGGAACTGGGCCGGGTGTTCGTGGACGGTGAGGCCGGACGGCGCGACGACCCCCGGCACGAGGAGGAGAACGACGATCAGCAACGCGAACACCGCGGGCTTGGCGACCCGCATCTTCGGCAGGTCCGACGGGACCCGGGAGACGAACTGGTACGCTTTCCGGATCAGCTCGACGATCCCGATCGCCGCGATGACGAACAGGAAGAACAGGAACGGGAGCAGGTGGCGCTCGAACGACGTGTTCCCGCCGGCGATGTCGTTGGTGAGCGAGGCGAGCGTGCTCACGGAGACGAACCCGGCGATGCAGAACGCGAGCAGCCCGAGTTCGACCGGGTCGCGCCTCAGCAGGATGAACACCCCGCCGAGAACGGCGAGGAGCAGGATCCCGAGGTAGTACTGCTCGAGGTAGGAGCCAAAGTTCGTGCTCCAGACGACCGGGTACGGGGTGAACCCCAGCAGCCGTGCGGCGAGAGAGGTGGCGAGCTCCCCGATCGCGTGCGCCTTGACGATCGCGACCACGAGGAGGACGAGCGGGACCACGATCACGAGGAGCTGGCGAAGCCCGTACGGGACGAACCGCGCCGGGGGCAACGGTTCGCCGGGGGTCCGACGAAGGCCGAAGAACCATGCGATCTCCGGCCACCATCGGAACGTCGCGTAGGTGAGGATCCCGACGAGCACCGCCGGAATGTACAGCAGGAAGAGCCCGATGCTGGAGAGGCCGATCAGCACGCTGAGACCGAAGAGCCCGAGGAGCAGGTACCGACGCCGTTTCGCCGATGGCGTGCGGGCCCAGGTCATCGCCACGAGAAACGCGCCGGCCATCAGGACGACGATGAGGATGTACCAGCGCGCTTGCCTCGACCACGCGGTGAATTCGGACGAGAGGGCCATCATCGCGGCCAGAGTCAGGCCGACGTACCGGTCGCGCAACCGGGACCCGATGTAGTACGCGAGGGGGATGGAGGCGATCCCGAGGAGCGCCGCCGGAAGTCGGTACGCGAAATTCGAGTGGCCCAGGATCGCGATCGACCCGGCCTCCAAGTACGGATACAGCGGTTCGTAGTCGTTGACGAGGTGCTTCGCCGTGATCACCGGGTAGCCGTGCTGGAGGATCGTGAACGAGACGAGGGTCGACTGGGCCTCGTCGTTCCACAGCGAGAGCGCCCCCAGGGCGTGCAGGCGGTCGTACGCCCCGACGATCATGAACGCCGCGATGACGAGGAACGTCACGCCCGAGGGGGTCCGAATCCAGCGCGAGACGGGCATTCCCAGCCACTTCGACAGGAAGGAGCCGCCCGAGGGTCCTCCGGCCTCGGCCGCTACTTGGCTGGCGCCAGCGGCCGTGGGCGGTCGCGATGCGGCCGGGGTCGACGGAGCGACGGGCGGAGTCCCTACCGGCGGTAGCGCGGGCTGCGCAGCGGCGACGGCGGGGGCGGCTGGTCCGGCCGACGACGGGGCCGGCATCACGACCGGATTCGGGGACACGGTGGCTTCCGCCGGGGCGGCCGAGCCCGGTAGTCCGGCGAGCGGCGGAGCGCCGCCGGCCAACTGCTCGAGGAGAAGGGTCTCGAGCCGTCGAACAAACTGGGCTCGGGCCTCGACCTCCGGGGCGTCGACGAACGGCCGGTTCCAGGTCTTCAGGAACTGGGCGGCCGCGTCCAACGTCGGCGAGGAGCGACCGCGGCGCCGGCGGACGGTGAGCGCGAGATAGGCGACCGAGGCGCGACGAAGGTCCAACTCGGCCCAGGCGGTCTCGACCCGGTCGCAGACCGATTCGAGGTCCGCCGCCAGCATCGTCGAGTGGGCGCCCCCCTTCTCGGCCAGCATCTCCCGGAGGGAGGCGATCTCCACCACCGGGTCGAACGGGACGCCGCGGTCCCGGAGCGCCTGGACGCGACCGAGCGCGTGCTTCGTCGCGGCGAGCGCGCCGGTCGGGTCGGCCGAGTCGGTCACAAATACCCCCACGACCGGAGCCGGTCCTCGACGGTGGAGTCGACGTCGCCCTCGGCGGCGCGGCGGAGCTCGTTCGCGACCTCCCGGGCGGACCCGGCCACGAATTCGGACGCCACGGGGTCCTCAAACTCCTGTTCGGCCGAGCGGTCCGGCTCGTTCGTCAGCTGGAACGTTCGGAGGTCGCCTTCCTGGACCCCGACGACCGCCTTCATCGTCCCCTCGTACGCCACGCCGTACGAGTGCTGGAGCCGCTCCAAGAGCGCGCCGTTCAGCCGACGCCGGTAGTTCTCGATCGTCGGGTACCCATCGGCCATCGCGAGTACCGGCCGTGCGCGCGGTTCGGGACCGTCGGTCTGCAGGGGCGTCCCGGAGGTCGCGAACGCTTCCGGTATCCCGGCCGCCCGCAGGACGGTGGACGCGATGTCGACGAGGCTGACGCGGTCCGTGCGAACGCTGGGCGGGGCGGTCCCCTTCGGCCAGCGGACCCAGAGGGGCACGTGCAGGAGCGGTTCTCGGGGGCTCCGTTCGTGGAACAGGTCCCCGTTCTCCCCGAACGCCTGACCGTGGTCGCTCGTCAGGATCAGGAGGGTGTTGTCCCACCGGCCGGCGTCCCGGAAGGCGGCGATCAGCTCGGCGACCCGACGGCTCAGCCGCTCGAGCGTGGCCTCATAGAGGTTCCGCAGGAGGGCGAGCTCCTCGGTCGTCGGGCTCCACTCGCCTTCAAGCCAGAGCCGCGGGTTCTGCGGGACGCGGACAAATTTCCACCATGCGGTGACCCCTCGAACGAGCGCGGAATCGCTGAGGTACTTCTCGTGGGCGTCGAGGAGGTTGACGAAGCAATGGACCGGCCGGTCGGCCGGTTGCTGGGCGAGCCACGCCCGGAGCGTGGGCTCGATCCACGGCGCCACCGGGAGCGGTCGAGGGTCCGAAGGGGTCCGGAGCACCCGGGCCAGTCGGTTCGACGCGTCCAAGGCGGCCCAGCTCAAGGTCTCGGCGCGTCGTCCGAGGGCGGCCTCCTCGGGTCGGGCCGCGTGCACGGCGTCGGGGAGCGAGGCGGTCGGTTCCTCGTGCCGGAGGAACGCCAGCTCGGGGGTCGTCGCCCCCTTGGTCCGCGAGCCGCGGGCCAGCACCGCGAGCGCGTTCCGACCGCTCCGGGGCCGCCGGGCGGTCTCGGGATCGAGCGATTCGGGCCGGATCCACCGGAACGTCTTCTCCCACCACTCCGCGCACCGGAAGCTCTCGTAGGAACCGGGGGCGGCGAACAACGGGTAGAGCAGGCCGTTCGCGCTCAGTCCGAGCGTCTCGTACCCCGCTCCCCGGAGCGCCCCGGCCATCGTCGGCAACGACATCTCGTAGCGCAGGCGGCCTTCCCCGAGCACCCCATGTTCCCAGGGGTAGCGGCCGGTGAAGAGGCTCGCGTGGGAGGGGAGGGTCCACGGGGCGACGGTCGCGGCCTGGGTGAACACGGTGGACTCGCGCCGGAGCGCCTCGAACACCGGCAGCGCCGCCCCGGAACCGCCGGTGCCCGGAAACGACGCCGCCCGTACGCAGTCGAGCACGACGACCAGAACGTCCGGGCGGCCCGCGGGCCGTGACGGCGAAGCCCCCGGGGACACGGCCTCCCCGTGAGGTACCGGTATATAAACGCGGGCGGTCGGAAGGCGGAGCGTCGCGACCGGCCGGTTGCGACAACGCCGCGAGCGCGACCGGACTCCGAACGGTCGGGGCCGGGTGTCGGGTCCCCGCTAGGGGAACGCCGCCGAGGGGGCGGGCCACGGGGCCGACGGGAGCTGGGACGGGGGCGGGAGCATCAGGACCGTCCAGTGTCCCGCCCGACCGAGGATCTTCGCCCCGTACTCCG
>DASYOF010000077.1:0-2064 GCA_036007995.1 Thermoplasmata archaeon | reverse complement strand
TGCCGAATCCGGCGAGAACGGGCATGATGAACATGAAGATCATCAGCACGCCGTGCATCGTGAACAGCGTCGAGTAGACGTCGGGCGTGATGCCGAGGGTCGTCTGCGGGTCGAGCCCAAGCCCCTGGACGAACCCGAGGTCGGTGCGGATCAGGATCGCGTAGATCCCGCCGATGAAGAAGAACACCATACCCGTGGTGATGTACATCAGACCGATGCGCTTGTGGTCGGTCGTAAACAGGTAGAGCGCCGCCTTGCGGACGAACCACTCGCCGTGGTACCGCAGTAGGTAGAGGCCGAACCCCGCCAGCGCGACGATCAGGAGGATCTCGAGGATCGGAGTCACCAGGTCGTACATCGTTTCGGATCTCCCTTCACATCAGCAACTGGGCGACCACGAAGGCGATCCCGCCCGCGGCCGCGAGGACGATCAGCCAAGTCACGACGCGGGCGGCCGCGGCCGGGGTGGCGGCGCCCGGCGTCGAGGGCCGGAACTTGCGGCCGAGCGGCCACTCCCGGTACGACGCGTCCACGAGGTGGACGAGCAGCGCCCCCATCACGAACATCGTCGCGACCGCGAAGCCGAACGAGCTCTCCACCCCGGGTCCGACGAGCGGACCGAGCCGGTACGCGTAGAGCGCGAGGCCGCCGATGCCAAGGAGCAGGAGGACGGTCGTCGCGTTGTAGAGCGCGAGCACCCGTCGGGCCGCCTCGGCCCGGTGGGCCTCGAGGACGGCCGCCAGCTCGTCGGTCGCGGTCTCACTCAAAGAGCCGCACCTCCCGGTGGGGCGTGCCGCGGAGCCGGTCGACCCGGTAGAGGATCCCGGTCACGAGGAGCATCGCGAGCGAGGCGACCACCGCTCCGCCGAGGAACAGCGGGACGTCGACGAGCCAATCGCCGGTCGAGAGGAGCTGGGTGAGGCCGTACACAACGAACGCGGCGGCGACGGTGCCGACGGCGAGGAACGCCGCGAGGACCCCCCAGAGCCACCCCGTCCGGTACTGGGGGAGAGACGGCTCAGTCACGGGCTCTCGCCTCCGCAACGGACGGCCGGGCCGCGCCGGATGGGACCGGGTAGGCGCCCGGGAGCGCGGAACCGACGCCGGACCGGGCCGCGAGACGCGCTCGGTAGCTCTTCTGGTACCGCCAATGGAACAGCGCGACGACGATCGCGTTCACCACGAACATCGGGGCGAGGCGGAGCGCGACCTCCATCGGAGGGATCGCGACGCCGGGCGTGAGGCCGCCCCAGACGGACATGAGCACGAAGAACTCGAGCAGCGAGGTGCCGAGGAACGTGAACACCGGCCGGTCCCTCGGATGCGTCTGCTTCGACCGGTCGAGGAACGGCAGGAACAGGATGTAGAGGATGATCACCGTCGAGCCGCCGACGGCGATGACCGGGGTGACCCCCTGGAAGTCGACGAGCTTGAACTCCCAGAGGAAGTACCAATCCGGCTCGGTGACAACGCTCGCCGCCGCGACGTTCCCGGCGTATGTCGGCAGGTTCCACGGCCAGAGGGCGGCGATCCCGATCAGGACGCCGATGTACAGGAGCGCCCACTTCGTGATGTAGAACAGGATGTGGGGCATGAACGGGACGTGCTTCTTGTCCTCCTCCTCGGTGAACCGACGACGCTGCAACGGGTCGGACGTCGCCGGTGGGGCGATCCCGTGCGATTCGAAGAGCGCGATGTGGGCGTACAAGAGCGCGCCGAGCGCGAGCGGAAGCAGGAGCACGTGCGCGGCGAACATCCGCGAGATCAGCCCCTGGCCGGTCCCGTCGGCCAGGATCAGCGGCCCGAGCAGCGGCCCGGCGTACGGCAGCCGGAGCGCGAGGACGAGGCCGACGTTCGTCGCATTGAGCGAGATCTGCGTGTAGGGGAGCAGGTAGCCGGTGAACCCCATCCCGAGCGTCGTCAGCAGGAGGAGCGTGCCGACCATCCAGGAGAACTCGCGCGGCGCCTTGTAGACGCCGAGGTAGTAGCCCCGGAAGAAGTGCACGATTGCGAGGAAGATCATCGCGTACGCGCCGTAGAGATGGGTCGAGAGGAGGAGCTGCC
>DASYOF010000076.1:0-8008 GCA_036007995.1 Thermoplasmata archaeon | reverse complement strand
GCCTTCGACCAGAGCCTCGGTGGACTCCTTCTCTACGGCGGGTGCGGATCCACCCTCTGCCCGCTCAATGACTCGTGGCTGTTCGCGAACGGGACGTGGACGAACTTGACGGCGAGCGCGTGCCCCAGCGGGGGGGGCGCGGGTTGCCCCACGGGCCTCGTGAACGCCACCCTCACCACCCTCGATACGGACGGGGCGGCGGGGGTGGGCAACGTCACCGTCCTGGTCGGGGGTTGCGAGGACGTGGGCTGCACCGTTCTCGATTCCCGGACGTTCTGGTACAAGGCCGGTACCGGATGGCAACGACTCGACCCGACGTCGACGATCCCCGGTACCGAAGGCGCGGCCGCCGCCTACGACGGAGAGACCGGCGCGCTGGTCCTCGTCGGCGGACGAGTCCGGTGCGGCGTCGCTCTCTGCGACTCCAACCAGACGTGGACGTTCAACACCAGCGACGCCTGGGTCGACGAGACGACCGCCGATTTCGGCCGGACCGTACCTTCGGCCCGGAGCGGGGCGGTGCTCGTTCCGGACGGCGACGGGGGAGCGCTCACGTTCTTTGGTGGGTGGAACTCTTCGACGAACTCGGCGCTCGGCGACAGCTGGACCGTCGAATGCGGGGCGCTCGGATGCGGATGGACCGTCGGACCATCCACGAACGGCCCACCGCCGCGGGCCTGGCTCGCCGCCGCGGGCTCGAACGCCACCGCCGACCCCGTAGTGCTCGGCGGGACGAGTTCGATGAACGGGTCGGCCGGTGCCGGGTGGTGGGAGCTGGGCCGTCCCTTGCACCTGGTCGAAACGGGGAGCCCGTCGCCCGTCGGCGCGGGAACGTCCCTCGTCCTCCGAGGGACGCCGTCCGGAGGGGCGCCGCCGTACGGGCCGTTCGGCTGGGCGTTCCCGAACGGGACCGTCGCCGAGAGAACGTCGCCGAACCTGACCGTGGCGGTGCCCCCCGAAGGGTACGTCAACGGCACGGCGTTCGTCGCCGACGCCGCGGGGACGGTCGGCGGCGCCCCGTTCTCGGTGCCCGTCCGCATCGGCCTCGTGGTGGAAGCCTCGGCGTCCGCCGACCCGACCGAGGCCGGAGTACCGACCACGTTCACGGCGGTCGTCCCGAACGGCACCCTCGGCGGCCCCTTCACCCTGCAATGGCGGTTCGGGGACGGCGACGGCGCCGCGGGCTCGTCGGTGAGCCACACCTACGCGGAGAGCGGAGACTTCACGGTGGTCGTCTCGGTCGGGAACTCGTACGGGGTGCGGAACGCCACCGAGCTTGCCGAGGACGTGACGCCCCACCTGGCCGTCGGCGTTTCGGCGAACCGGACGGCCGTGGACGTAGGGGAGCCGATCGAGTTCACCGCCTCGCCCACCGGCGGGGCCGGATCGGTGGGGCTCGAGTGGGGGTTCGGGGACGGCCGCTCCACCAATGGGTCGGCGGCGGAGAGCACGCACGCCTACGCGGTCCCGGGGATCTTCGTCGTGAACGTGACCGCAACGGACGCGCTGGGCGCGACGTCGGACGCGACGGTATCGGTCACGGTGAACCCGACGCTGTCGGTCACCGCCGAAGCCACGCCATCGGGCTCGATCGCGGCCGGGACGACGGTCGACTTCGCGGGGGTCGCCGCCGGTGGGACGCCCGGGTTCGTGTTCGCCTGGTCGTTCGGCGACGGTGAGATGGCGAGCGGAGCGGCCGTGTCGCACGCCTTCCGCGAGGCGGGGAACTACACCGTCGCGCTCCGGACGAACGACTCCACGGGGGAGCTCGCGTTCGCTCACGTGAGCGTGGAGGTCCGGGCGACTTCGTCCGGCCGAACGACCGGCCCGCCGGGAGCCGGCGGTCTCGGGGGAGGGCCGACCGACGCCGAGCTCGCGGCGGCGATCGCCGCCGGGATCGCGGGTGCGCTCCTCGCGGCGGTGTGGATCCGCCGGTGGCGGCGCCGGACCTGACGCCGCCCGGCCGGGCGGCCTACGCGGCGCCGCGGCGCACGCCGTCCAGCTTCAGGCGCTGCTCGAGGGAGGCGATCGTCCGGATCGTCGAGACGACGGTGTCGCCGTTCAGGCTGATCGAGTCGATTCCCTGCCGGACGAGGAACTCGGCGAACTCCGGGTACACGCTCGGCCCCTGGCCGCAGATCCCGACGGTCCGGCCCTCGGCGTGCGCGCCCTCGATGAGGAGCTCGATCGCGCGCTTGACCGCCGGGTCCCGTTCGTCGAAGTAGCCCATGCGCCCGAGCGTCTCGGAGTCGCGGTCGGCGCCGAGGACGAGCTGGGTGAGGTCGTTCGACCCGATCGAGAACCCGTCGCAGTGGTGGGAGAACTCGCGGGCGAGGAGGACGGTCGACGGGACCTCGGCCATCAGGTAGAGCTGGAAATCGCGGGTGCGCTTCAGTCCCTTCTCCCGCATCATCTCGGCGATCTCCTCGAGCTCCCAGGTGTTGCGGACGAACGGGAGCATCACCATCGCGTTCTTCAGCCCCTTCTCGGTCCGGACCTTCTGGATCGCCTCGAGCTCGCAGAGGAACGCCGGCTTGTACACCGGCGAGATGTAGCGCGAGCAGCCGCGCCACCCGATCATCGGGTTCTCCTCCTTCGGCTCGAACTCCTCGCCGCCGGGCATCCCGCGGTACTCGTTCGTCTTGAAGTCGGACGTCCGGATGATCACCGGTCGGGGGTGGAACGCCTGGCAGACCCGGGCGATCCCCTCGGTCAGCCGGTTGACGAGCTGCTCCCGCTTCCCCTGCTTGAGGAGCGCGAGCGGGTGGTCGCGGACGTGCGCCGTGAAGATGAACTCGATCCGCATCAGGCCGACGCCCTGGACGGGAAGCCGCGCGTACTCGGCCGCCTTCTCCGGCACGCCGACGTTGACGTAGATCTTGGTCGCGGTGACCGGGACGTGGCCATGGTCCGAGCTGCCCCCACCGGAGCCGCCCCCCGCCGGGGCGGCCGCCGCCGTCGCGGCCTCCTTCGCGACGCCGAGCCCCTTGTAGACGGCGCCCCGCTTGCCGTCGACGCTCACGGCCTCGCCTTCGGGGATCACTTGGGTCGCATTGCGGGTCCCGACGACGCACGGAACGCCGAGCTCGCGCGAGACGATCGCCGCGTGGCACGTCATGCCACCCTCGTCCGTCACGATCGCGGCCGCCTGGGCCATCGCCGGGACCATGTCGGGGGTCGTCATCGTCGTGACGAGCACCTCGCCGGCCTTCAGCTTGTCCATTTCGGCGGCGGTGCGGAGGAGCCGGGCGGTCCCGCCGGCGATGCCGGGGCTCGCGCCGAACCCTTTCGCGATCGGCTCGGGGCCGCTCGACTCCGCCGGCTCGGCCGCGGCGGTCCGGGACACCATCACCGGCGATTCCGCGCCCCCGCTCGGGCCGGGCGGGATCGTCGTGATCGGGCGGGCCTGGACGATGTAGAGCGACCGGTCGTCGGCGCACCACTCGACGTCCATCGGGCGTCGGTAATGGGATTCGATGACCTTGGCGAGCGACGCGAGGCGGTGGATCCGCTCGTCCGAGAGCTTCTGGCGCTTGCGGTCGACCTCGGCGAGGTCGACCTTGACGTTGCCTCCGCCCTCGGCGCGGACGAGCTGGAACGCCTGGTCGCTCAACTGCTTCGCGATGATGCGGTGGGACGCCCCGTCGACCACGTAGTGGTCCGGGGTCACCTCCCCGCCGACGATCGCCTCGCCGAGACCGAAGCCGGCCTCGATGATCATGTGGTTCTCGCCGGTGTTCGGGTCCCGGGTGAACAGGATCCCGCTCACGACGGAGTCGACCATCTTCTGGACGAGCACCGCGAGCTTGACGGTCCGGTGGTCGAAGCCCTTCCGGGCGCGGTAGAGCAGCACCCGGGCGGTGAACAGCGACCCCCAGCACTGGCGGATCCGGTTCAGGACCGACTCGGTGCCCTCGATGTTGAGGTACGTCTCCTGGAGTCCGGCGAACGACGCCCCCTCGAGATCCTCGGCGGTCGCGGAGGAGCGGACGGCGACGAATCGGACGTTCTCGTCCGCGGCGAACCGCTCGTACGCCACGACGATCGCGGATTTCAGCTCGGGTGGGAACGGCGTCGACTCGAACGCCTCCCGGATCCGCCGGGACGCCGCGTCGACCGTCTCGCTTTTCGCAGGATCGATCGACGTGAGCGCCTCCGAGAGCGTCTGCTTGAGCGGCGTGTGCTCAACGAACACGTCGTACGCCTCGGTCGTGACCACAATCCCCGGAGGGACCGGAAGCCCCTGGCGGACGACGTCGCCGAGCTTGCTCGCTTTCCCGCCGACGAGCGGCAGGTCGGAGTCCGAGACGTCGGCGAGGTTGACGATGAGCGGCATCGGCCCCCCTAGCTCCGGACGAGGCGGTACGCCACCAGGTCCTCGGTCGGGGAGTAGGCGTGGACGATATGCCGGTCGTCGACGACCCAACGGTCTCCGGACTGGGCGTTCAACTCGTTCATGAGCTCCTCCGGTCGACCTTCCGCCCGAGGGCGTTCGGTCAGTTCGTAGTAGTGGAGCGTACCCCCGCGCGCCACCGTCGCTGCGACCGGGGCGAGATACTTAACCCCTCCGTGAGGGAGGTTCAAAATCGCGCGGTCGCAGGTGCCGGTCGACGGTGCGAACGCCTCGATCGAGGCCGTGACGACTCGAAACGGGGTCGCGGATCCGGCGCGCCGAAGGTTGCGTTCGGCGAGCTCCGTGGCCCGGGGATTCAGGTCGACCGCGACGACCTCGCGCGCGCGTCCGTCGCGCACGATCGCCGCGCTGAACGGCCCGACCCCGCAGGCGAAGTCGATCACCCGTTCGCCGGTTCGCACCTGGCCCGCCACGTCCGCATGCTCACGGGCGAGCCTCGGAGAAAAGTACGCCCGCTCCAGATCGGCCTCGAGCTGGAGGCCGTTCTCCCGGTGGGTCGTCGTCCACGGTCCCTCCCCCGCAAGTCGCTCCAGACGACGGAGCCGGGTCTCGCCGTGGACGCCGAGGTCGAGTCCGACGATCCGCGCGCCGGGGACGAAACCGAGGAGCGCCCGGCCCACCTCCGGGCCGTGGGCCCGGAGCGAGGCGGGGATCCGGATCAGGACGACGTCGCCGACGACGTCGAACGCCCGCGGTAGCGATTCCCGGACGTCGCTCGGCACATTGAGGGCATCGCGGTACGACTCCGGCTCCGCGGCGGTCGGTCCGTCGAACTCCCGCTCCTCGAGTCGCGCCGGGTCGATCGATGCCGCGGGGGGTCCGGCGATCGGGAACACGACGTCGTTCCCGTCGTGCTGGACCTTCAAGTCGCCGCGCAGAAGTCCTTCGTCGGCCAGCGTTCGTCGGACCGCTTCCGCCGAGCCGCGGCGGACGACCGCGGCGAGCGACTTCATCGCGACGCCGCCGTCCGACCGAGGAGGAGGTCGACGACCTCCGCTCCCCGGTGGTCGCCCAGCGCGCCCCGCGCCGCCAAGGGCTCGCCGAACTTTCCGGACGGAGCGGCGGCCCCGACTCCCGCGCCGGCCAGCACGAGAGGGACCGGGTCGTCGGAATGGCCCTTCACGATGCACGGCGTCGCGTGGTCGGCCGTTACAGCGACCCGGGTCGTGGCCCAGTCGGCGCCGGCGACGAACGGGCCGAAGAACGACCGGTCGAGCGCCTCGACGATGTCGCGCTTCGCTCGCGCGTCGCCGTCGTGCCCCGGCTCGTCGGGGCCCTTGAGATGGACGTAGACGAACGGGGTCGCGCGGAGCGCGTCGAGGGTGACCTTCGCGCGATCGGCCAAGGCCGCGTCCCGGTCGCGGCCCATCGGGCCGACGAATCGGTCGACGAGCCCGAGGCAACGGGCGATCCCCCGCTCGACCGGCATCTCCGTCACCGCCGCGCCAGCGAGCCCGTGGCGCTGCTGGAACGATCGAACCGGGTGTTCCGGGAGCGCGCCGGCGTTCCGGACGAGGAGGGAGTTCGCGACCTTTTGGCCCGCCATCGCGCGCCGCGCGTTCACGCTGTGGCCCGCCAGCACCGGACCGGCGAGAGCGAGGAACCGGTCGATCGCGGCCGCGGTGCGCGCGGCGGAGGGGCTTTGATCGAGCGGATGCACCGGCAACGGCCGGGGGTCGGTGACCTTGCGAGCCTGGCCCATCCCGCCGACCTTCTCGTAGAACGGGTCGGAGTTCGATACCTCCTTCGAAAGCGGGCGTCCGTCGATCGGGCGGAGCCACAGGACGCCCCGGTGGCCGACGGTCGCGCGGACCTCGGCCCGAATCCCCTCGTCGTGCAGGAGGTCGGCCCGGGTGAGCGCTTCCGCGAGCGACCGCGACTGCTCGGTCGTGAGCGTACGCCCGACCCGCGAATCGAGGATCGCGCCGGTGCCGTCGGCCGTGGCGAAGTTGAGCCGGAGCGCGACGTCACCGGCCGCGAGGTCGAGGCCGACCCCGAGCGCCTCGAGCACGCCACGGCCCGGGGAGTCCGTCACCGGGTCGTAGCCCAGAAGGGCGAACACCCCGGCGTCCGACTCGGGCGCGATCCCCGGCCCGACCACCGTCACCCTCCCGATCGAGCCTCGCGCAACCAGCCGGTCCAGGTTCGGGGTCGAGGCCGCCTCGACCGGGCTCACGCCTCCGGTATCGGGGTGGGGACGGTCCCCGAGCCCGTCCAAGATCACGAGCGCGAAGCGTTCGGCCGCCATCGACGTGGCGCATCGCGGTTTCCTTATATGGAGCGCCCCGCTCGGCTCCCAATCCGTGCAGCGGGCGGCCAGTCTCCGGGCGTTCGTTCAGACCCGATGGGGCAAGCTGTTCCTCGTCGCGCTGGCGGTTCTCACCCTCTCCGCCTCGTTCTACTACCTCGGGCCGTACTTCGCGATCCCGACGCTGTTGCTGTTCGGGCTCGGGCTTCCGATCTATCTCGGGTGGAAGATCCCGCGGCAGCTCGCGGTCGTCGGGCTCGCCGCGATCCTGCTCAGCGGACCGATCATCAACTACGGGCTGACCGCCCAAGCGATGGCGCCGAGCCCCTCGTTCAGCTCCTCGACGGACCTGTCGAACACCACGAACGGGCTCCCGGTGCTCGCGAACGCGACCGAAGGGCCGTACAACGCGGCGGGGGGCACCAGCTTCGCGTTCTCGGTGGAGCTCCACGCGGACCGGCTCCCCGGCGGCTTCGCGCCGGATCTTCTCTGGTTGTACGTGAGCACCTGCCCGGGGGCCACCGGGCCCTCCTCCCCGTTCTGCGGGAGCGGCTACCCGTTCTATCCGGTGAACGAGTCGGTCGTGAACGACACGAACCGCTCGACGACCGTCACGTTCCACCTCGCGCTGCCCGGCCCGAACATCTGGTGGTGGCAGATGGGCCTCCTGGCCGACCACACCGTCCTGAACGTCAGCTCGAACAAGACCAACACCACGTACCAGTGGATGTTCCTCGCGGTGAACAACGCTTACGGCGCCGTCCAGGGACCGGTCACGGGGACCTGGCTCTCGACCTACGACCTCCTCCTGCCTCAGACGGTCATCGACGTACTGTTCTACCCGGGGATCGTGTTCTATCTCGCCCTCCTCGTCTATCTCTGGCTGAAGCGACGGGAGGCGACCAAGAAGGCGGCCCGGGCGGCGGCCAGCGAGCCGATCCCTCCGACCTCGGGCGCGACGCCGTCGTCCGGCGGCCCCGCCCCGGGGACGGGAACCAGCTCGGCCGACGCGGCCGCCCGGCGTCCCGAGACGGCGTGCCCGAAGTGCGGGGCGGTCGTCTACCCGAAGGAGACGACGTGCTGGAAGTGCGGCGCGCCGCTGACGGGATCCGAGCCGGCACCGCTCCGCTCCGGCTCGGGCTGACCCGTCCCCCTCGCTCCCGCGGACCGACGCGGAGGCAAAGCCGCAAGTAAGCGGAGGCCGTCGCTTCCGGTCCATGACGGGTAGCGAACACTCCCGACGGAACGCCTTTCGTGCCTCCGGATTCGTGCTGCTCGTCCTCGGACTCTTCCTTCTGAGCGGACTCGCCGGCGCCGCGACGCCTCGCTCCCCGACCCTATCGGTC
>DASYOF010000075.1:0-2411 GCA_036007995.1 Thermoplasmata archaeon | reverse complement strand
CCCCGTCGAACGCGGTCGCGGGCCGACTGGTCGAAGGACCGAGAAGCTCCCGACGGAGGAGGTCGAGCGCTCTCGGCACGCCCCGACCCTCCCGAGCGCACCGTTCGACCACGCGGTCCACCAGGTCCGCGGGCGGCGGATGGCCGAGCGCTCGGGTGGCCCGGTCCAGGACGATCGCCCGGATCTTCTCCGCCGCGAGCGGTTGGAGCAAGACCGTCGCGGTCCTCGGAAGCCCCGCGCGGCGGATCTTCCCCCATGATGCTTCTGCCTCGGACCGTCCGGCCAATATCGTCCACGTGGTCGGGGCCACCTCCGCCCCCTCGGGGAGGAAACGGCCGGGCGACGTGAGCGCCCGCACTACGGGACCGAGGTCCGGTGCGTCCGGCCCGATGTCGTCGAGCACGACCACGGCGGGGCGTCGCTCCCTCGCGAGGCGGCGCAGGAAGCCGGCGAGGATCTCCGCTACCGGGAACCCGCGGGGCTCGAACCCCCCGTTAAGTCCCTTGAGCAGGCCGGACGCGACGCCCTGGGTGCCGGTCGCTTCCGCCACCCGAACGCGGACCAGGGCCGGCATCGGACCGTCCGACTCGCGATGGAGCGCCTCGACCAGCCGACGGGCCGCCAGCCGCGCGGTCGCGCTCGTTCCCGAGCCGCTCGGCCCGACGACCGCCGCGATCCAGGGCGGGGCCGTGGCCGGATACGGGTCGCCCAAGAGGGCCGAGAGTTCGGCGAGCTCGTGGGCGCGGTCGGGGAGGAACGGCGGCAGCCAGTCCGGCGTCAGCACGACGGGATGCGGAGTGTCGTACACAGGCCCAAGATTCCTTAGACATATAAGAAAGCTTAGGCCACCATCGTTCGGCCCCCCAAACCCCTATGGCCCGTGACCGTTCCGGCGGGCCATGGCCGACGACGAGGCCGACGGCGGGAACCTGCGCCTGGGGTCCCGGCTGCTCGCCATCCTGGCGATCGGGGTCGCCGCGTACCTCGGCCTCCTGTTCGTTTCCCGCCATTTCGGGGTGATCGACCCCCTCTACTGGAAAGCGCTCGACATCGGCGCCGCGATCGTCGTCGGGTACTTCGCCGCGGTCCTGTTCGGCTCGGCGATCCGGATCTACTTGAAGCGCGTCGGGAACCTCGCCCACTCCGCCGCGATCCGGTTCATCACGAACGTCGTTATCGCGATGGTCGTCGTCGCGGCGGTCCTGAGCCTGTTCAACGTCTCGCTCTCGAGCCTGCTCCTCTCGAGCGCGTTCGCCGGGATCGTCATCGGCCTCGCCGCGCAGACGGTCCTCGCCAACGTCTTCGCCGGGTTCCTCATCATCCTCGCGACCCCGTTCCACGTCGGCGACCGGATCGCCGTCGTCTCCGCGAACTACGGAGCGCTGGCGCCGTCGTACCCGCACGAGATGGCCTACCCGACGTACATCGGCACCGTCCGGGCGATCGGGCTCAGCTACACGAGGCTGCGGCTCGACAACGGCCGCGTCGCCGAGTTCCCGAACCAGGTGCTGGTCTCCGCCCTCATCCTCAACCTCAGCCACCCCTCCCCGCGGATGTACCGGGTCCGGATGACGCTCGACGTCCGGATCCCGGTCGCCATGGTGGAGGCCGCCCTCGCGGAACACACGAAGGCGCACGCGCCGATCCCCGGCGTGCCGGAGCCTCGGGTCGAGGTCGCCGACATCGGGCTGACGACCTGGGACGCGGTGGTCGTGATCTGGTCGAACGACCCGGACGAAAGCCCGGTGCGCGACGCGATCTTGCGTCGGGTGCTCCCGAACGTCCAGTCGGCGGCGGTCGCCCCGGCCGCCAAGGCGTGAGCCGCCCGTTTCCGTTAAAACCCGCTTCGACTCGACCGCGCTCGAGAGTCGGTCCGTGGTGAAGGTCACGCTCATTCCCGGCGACGGGATCGGCCCGGAGGTCACGGACGCCGCAAAACTCGTCACGGCCGCGACCGGCGTCGACATCGAGTGGGAGGTCGTCGCCGCCGGCGAGCGGGCGATCCAGACAAGCGGCACCCCGCTCCCCGACGGGGTCCTCGAGTCGATTCGGCGGAACAAGGTCGCCCTCAAGGGGCCGATCACCACGCCGATCGGCTCCGGGTTCCGGTCGGTCAACGTCGCCCTCCGCCAGCAGCTCGACCTGTACGCCTCGGTCCGGCCGGCCCGCGCGCTCGCGGGCGAGGGGACGAGGTTCCCGGAAACCGACCTTGTGGTCGTCCGGGAGGCGACCGAGGGGCTCTACTCCGGCGTCGAGCACTGGGTCGACCGGGAGCACTCGGCCGCGGAAACGGTGAACGTGATCACGCGGCGGGCGTGCGACCGGATCGTCCGGTTCGCGTTCGAGTACGCCCGGTTGCACGGGCGGCGGAAGGTCACCGCGGTCCACAAGGCGAACATCATGAAGACGAC
>DASYOF010000074.1:0-6178 GCA_036007995.1 Thermoplasmata archaeon | reverse complement strand
GACGTCCTGTTCCTCGACGAGCCGACCGTCGGCCTCGACGTGATCATGCGGCGGACGCTGCTCGACTCCGTCCGGGACGAGGTGCGGCGCGGCCTGACGGTCGTGTTCACCACCCACAACCTCGAGGAAGCCGACTACCTGTGCGACCGGGTCGCGGTCATCAACGAGGGGAAGGTGCTCGTCCTCGACACCGTCGAGAACTTGAAGCGCCTCTACGGGGGGAAGAAGACCATCGACCTCACGGTCGGCGGCGGGGACGTCGCGAAGTTCTACGCGACGCTCGCGGAGCGGCTCGGGAGCCAGTCGACGGTAACGGCGAGCGGGGGCGCCGCCGTGATTCTCACCGACGACCCGAAGGCCGCGCTGTCGGAGATCGCGGAACTTTCGCAGCGGCTCGGCGTCCACCTCGAATGGCTCAACGTCCGCCAGAACACCCTCGAGGACGTGTTCCTCAAGTCGGTCAATCGGGGAGGGGAGCCGGTTGCGAGTGCCTAACCTCCTCCGGCTGATCTACCGGAACATCGTCGTCAACACCGACCCGGGGAGCCTGATCATCCTCGTCGGTCTGCCGGGGATGTACCTCGTGTTCTTCGGGTACGGGTTCCAGTCGATCTCGGGTTCGGGCGGCGCCGGCGGGAGTTACCTCGCCTTCCTGACGCCCGGGATCATGGCGTTCCAGGTCGTGATGGCGGGGACCGTCGGCGGGAGCATGCTGTGGGCGGACCGTCGGTGGGGGATGCTCTCCCAGCTCCTCGTCGGGCCGTTCACCCGCCTCCAGTACCTCCTCGGGATCATGCTCACGTCGCTCCTGTTCGGCCTCGGCGGCGCGTTCGTGATGCTCGGGGTCGCGTTCGCGCTCCTCGGCACGGCCCCGACCGGCCTCATCGCCCTCGCCGTGATCTTCGCCTCGATCACCCTCGGGTCGATCTTCTTCGGGGCGCTGATGCTGTTCATCTCGGCGCTCGTCAAGTCGAACACCGCGTACAACAGCGTCCAGATCCTCCTGATCTTCATCGTGAACTTCGCGAGCACCGTGTTCTACCCGCTGAGCGCCGGCTTACCGCTCGCGCTCAAGGTCCTGTTCGAGGTGAACCCCTTGACGTACGTCGCGGACGCGGTCCGAGGCGGATACTCGGGCACGCTGACCACGACCGACGTCTACCAGCTCGGCATCCTGCTCGCCGAGACCATCGTCATCCTGTTCCTCGCGGTGCGTTCCTACCTGCGGTCCGACGTCTCGTACGAATAGTCGGCCGAACTCGGCCAAGTGGGTCGTCGGTCCGCGCTGGCCGGAGGCGGGACCTGAATTTCCCCCCACTCAAGTTCGGGTCAGTCGCCGTTTATCCCGCTCGGGGTGCTGGTCCACTCGAGGATCGATGTCCATTTCGGGAGCCAGTGCGGGCGCGGTCGTCACCCTCCCCGTCCGGAAGGTCGAACGGGACCTCCACGTCAGCGAGGCCTTGCTCGTCGCAGGAGTCGCGCTGTACGTCGCCGTCGCCGCGTTGCTCACCTCGGGAGCGATCTCGACCAGCGCGACCGGGAATTTTGCCTTCCAAGTGCTGGTGATGGATTCCTTGGAAGGACTGGCGGGGGTCCTCACCCTCGTCGGGGCGATATTTGCGGCCATCAATTGGTCGCTCCTTCGGAAGTCCCGGTCGGACCCCCACGCTCCGACGGCGTGAGCCTCCGGGCCCGGTTACCCCCCCGAGGGGCTCGCGCGGTCGGACCGGAACTCCGGCCGGCGTTGCCGCGGCCCGGATCAGGCGTACTCGTGCTTCGCGTCGGGTCCCATGAGCCCGAACGCCTCGAACCGGAACGACTGCTTGATCACGCTCGCGACCGGGAAGAACGGGATCCACACCAGCATGTCCCATCGGCCCATCCGACCGAGGAAGTAGGCGAGGGGTACCGCGCGGAGAGCGAGCGCGAGGACGAGTAGGTAGAGGACGTCGACCAGCGCCGGCACCCCGAGCAGCAGCAGGAGCAGGACCAGGAACACGTACACGAGGCTCCGCACCCCGGACCGGGCGAAGGTGAGGAACCAGAGGAGGACGCCGAGACCCGCGAATTCGGGGGTCTGGCTGACGAGCGACGGGTAGTGCTGCCCGTTCGCCATCAGGATGCCCCGGGCCCACCGGACCCGTTGCCGGCGCAGCGCCTCGTAGTTCTCCGGGACGTCCTCGTACGCCCGGGCCTTGAACTCCATGCGGACCCGGTAGCCGAGGCGCTGGAGCCGCATCGAGAGCTCCGTGTCTTCGCCGTTCCACGGGACCCAGCCGCCGAGGGCGACGAGGTCCTTCCGACGGAACGCCGAGAAGAGGCCGTCGATCACCTCGCCGGACCGGACGCCCATCAGCGCGGGTCGCTGGAAGTAGTGCCCCCAGGCGATCTCGAGCGCGCGGAGCTTGCGGGTCCACCCCGAGCGCTGTCGCGGGTGGATGGAGCCTTGGACGCCGCCGACCTCCGGGTCGGCGAAATGCGGGATGATGGCGGCGAATCCGAGGCGTTCGGAGACGAACGTGTCCGCATCTAGCCGGATCACGATCTCGCCGGTCGCGAGGGCGAGCGCGCCGTTGAGTCCGTTCGATTTCCCCGCGTGCGGCAGGTCGACGACCACACCGCGGGCGTGCCGGAGCGAGCGGACCGCCTCGCGGGCGAGTTCCGACGTCCGGTCCGTGGAGCCATCGTTGCCGATGATGATCTCGACGGGGCCGGGGTACTTTCCGGCGGCGACGTCGGCGTGCCGGATCGCCTCCGCGATCCACCGCTCCTCGTTGAACGCCGGCATGAGGATCGAGACCGGCGGGTGGTACGAAGCGAGCGAGGGGAGCGGGCGGCGCCGGAGCTGCCGGAAGTAGAGCGGCCGGTTCAGGGCGATGAACGTCTCCAGCGTCACGAGCGGCAGGAGCAGGAGGAGCGTGAACGGGAGCACGACCGACCGGTCGCCGAGCGACTGGTCGACGAGGATCAGCGAGATCCCCGCCAGCGCGATCGCGGCGAGGCCGGTTCCGAAGAACTGCAGCCGCGCCGACGGGTCGGGGCGGAACCTCGCCCGCACGCGTTGGGGGGTCGGCAGGAACAACGTGCACAGCGCCAGCGAGGCGAGGAAGATCCCGCCGGTGAGGGTGCGGACGACGATCGCCAGATTGCGGACGCTCTGGCCGGGAACGGTGAAGAACACCGCGTCGAGGACGACCTCGACGGTGACGTACAGGAGGACCAGGCCCAGCGCGGAGAGCCGTCGGTTCCTCGGCAGCGGCGGGGTTCGGTAGACGAGCCCGCTCGCGAGCGCGAACGCGGCCATCCCCGCGAGGTACATCGGGAAGATGTAGTCGGGGACGAGCTGCGACGCGGAATTGACGGCGTAAACCCCCGGCCAAGGCGCCGGCCAGAACAGCGCCGTTCCCGCGTAGCCGACGAGGTGGTCGTAGGGGAGGAACACCCGCGAGAACAGGGCGAGCTCGAGCGCGGAGAGCGCCACGAACGAGAGCCCGAGTACCGCAAGGAACCTCCGGGCCCTCGGCAAGGGGGCGTTCGGGGAGACGCCCGCGCCGCGCAGGAACACCGTGCTCGGCCCGTCGGCCGTGGTGACCGTGACCGGTGTGACGGGGACCGGGTCCGGAGGGGCGGCTTCGGCCGCCGCCGGGCGCGGAGCGGCCGGGTCGGGAACGACCCGTACCCGCACGGTGCCCGCGAACGAGGTCGACGGACGGCGGTGGAGCCATTCGACGACCCCGACGAGGCCGGTGCCGAGGGCGAGGCCGAAGAGGACCCCGCCGAGCGGCACCCCGGCGGAACGGAGCAACTGGACGACCGGGTCGAGGAGCATGGTACGATCTCATCGCTCCGTTCGCCGGAGCGCGCGGGGCGCGGGCCAGTCCCGGGCCGTCAGATGGGTCAACCACCCTACCGACGGAGCCGGCGGACAAACGCGAAGCCGCCGACCACCGCGACCCCGATCCAGATCGAGACCACCAGTGCGCCCGAGCTGAGGGCGGCGACGAGCGCCGCGGACGGGCGCTCCGAGGTCGGTTGGAAGCGGATGACGGTCGGGGGTACTGTACCGGCCACCGTCAGCTGGCCATGGGACGGGACGGCGAAGTACCCGGTCGGGGCGTGGATGTCGAACGTGTACGTCCCGTTCGCGGCCAGGAACGACGAGCGGCTCGCGGACGCCGTCGCCGTGAGGTTGCCGAGGCGGACCGACCACCCGGCGGAGGCGCCGGCCCCCGTCGCCTCGAACAGGGCCCGGAACTCCGCAAGGGCGAACGAGAGGTCGAGCCGCGCCGGGAACCCGCCGATCGTGAGGACGCCGGTCCGGGGGCTCGCCGAGAAGTTGGCCGGCGGGTCGACCGCATAGGCGTACGAGCCGTTCGGCAGCGACGACGAGACCCACGCCGAATCGGCGGAGATCAGTTGGCCGTCGAGGTCGACCGTCCAGTTCAGTCCGGCCCGGGTGCCGTTCGCGACCCAGACCACCGAGTAGACCGTCGGCACGAACGGGACGTCGACCGTGAGCGGTCCTCCATCCACGGAGAACGTCTTCTCCGGAACGGCCGCATGGTAGCCGGCGACGTACCCCACGTCGTAGCCGTAGCTCCCGTTGATCAGGTAGAACTCCGGGTAGAACGCCCCCAGCGTCTGGGTGGCATTCCGGACCGTCACCGACATCGGCGTCGACTCCGGTAGCCCCGTGATCTGGAAGACGACCGGGAACGTCGGCTGCGGGGGCGTGATCGGCGCGAATCGGACCCGCACGAGGCTCCACCCCGCCGAGACCGCGAAACTGCCGTTCGGGGGGATGCTCCGGTAGCCGTGGACCGGGTTCAGCGTGAACCCGTAGTGGCCGTCCGGCTCGTAGACGTTGAGCAGGTTCGAGGTCGAATTCGTGGTGAACCCCCGGATGCTGACCGACCAGGGGGTCCCGGTCGCGAGCCCGGATTCGTCGAGGACGACCGACTCCCCGGCGACGAACCGCGCCTTCTCGGTCACGCGCCCCGTCGGCGTGACCGTGATCGACCGGTTCGTCCCGTTGTAGCTGCCCGGCCCCCAGCCGCTCCAGCCCGCGAACGCGTAGCCGACGGCCGGCGTGGCGGAGAGGCTCAACGGCTGACTTGCGTTCCCCCAGTCGACCGACGGGGAGACCGACCCGCCGATGGCGGGGGAGGGCGAGGCGTTCACGGCCCACTGGGTCACGAAATCGAGCGTTGTGTTCGCGTAGGGTCCGCTCGCCCGGAGCGGGGCGTCGTCGAACGGGGCGAGCCGCTCGATCGGGGTGAGCTCCCGGCCACCGATCGGCAGCGAGATCCCGACGGACCCGATCGGGTAGGAGCCGGCCGGGAGCAGGAGGGAGATGTTCGTCCCCGTGGTCGTGTAAAACCGCGAGCCGACGCTCGCGTACCAGGCGGTAGGGGCGGGAACTCCGTTCTCGAGGACCCGCACGTACGTCCCGCCCGACGGGTACTCCTCGAACAGGACCAGGCTCTGCGGGGGGAGCGTGTAGTTCGACGGCAGCCCACCGGGGAACTCCTCCGGCACGGGGTTCGGGGTGTACGGCTCGACCCACTGGGTGCCGTTCGAGTGGGTCGTGTGGATGGAGCCGTTCCAACTCCACGCCTCCACGGCGGCCGGCTCCGAGGAGCCGGCGAACTTCGGGGTGAAAGAGATGGACTTCGAGATGTTGTCGTTCATGACGAGCAGGTCCCGGCGGCCCTGGTCGTTCGGAGCAATCGTATCGATCCCGTAGAGGGTGTGGCCGAGGCCGGTGACGTTCACCTGGAACGCCTCCGTGCCGAGATGGTCGAGGATCTGGGTGTAGAGGCCGTAATCCGGCCGGGCGAGGCCCACGGTCGAGAACCAGGAGTTCGTGGTCGCGAGCTCCGTCGCGAACAGGTCGACGTTCGTGATGTTGAGGGCCATCGCCTGCGTCACCTGGGACGCGAGGCTCAGGGAGCCGGAAAATCCGATGGCGTACTGCCCATACGCCGAGTAGGAGAGGGCGGCCCCGAGCTCGCTGATGAACAGCGACACGTTGCAGCCGGCGCACGCCGTCTGGATCGCCTCGCGCGCGGCGATCACCCGGGTAGGGATACCGGCGGCGCTCTGGATGGTGCCGTAGAACGCCTCGAGGCTCCCGTTGCCGGTGCCCAGCCAGCCGGCCGGGTACTCGTGGAACGCC
>DASYOF010000073.1:0-2702 GCA_036007995.1 Thermoplasmata archaeon | reverse complement strand
AGCGATGGAGCTCGTCTTCACCGGCGCGATGATCGCCGGACCGGAGGCCGCCCGGATCGGGCTCGTCAACAAGGTCGTGCCCGCCGGCCAGGAGCTTCGCGCCGCCCGAGACCTCGCCCACACCATTGCCCAGAAGGCGCCGCGCGCGATCGCCGGGGCTAAACGAGCGATCCGCCTGGGGCACGACCGATCGATCCGCGAGGGGCTCGAGCTGGAGGCCGAGGCGTTCGAGACCGACGTCCTCGGAACGAGCGACCTGGGAGAGGGGATCCAGGCGTTCCTGGAACACCGCCCCCCGAAGTTCACGGGGGCGTGACGATGCCGTTCGACTTCTCCTTCACACCGGACCAGGAGGCGTTCCGCGAGGCGGTCCGGGCGTTCCTGGATCGCGAAGTCCGACCGGTCGTCGCCGCGATGGACGAGTCCGAGACGTTCCCGGCCGAGACGGTCCGAAAAATGCGGAGCGAGGGGTATTTCGGGGTTCCGGTCCCTGAGGAGTATGGCGGGCTCGGCCTCGGGAAGGTCGGCTACTGCATCCTGCTCGAGGAGCTCGGCAAGGTCGACGCGTCGCACGGCGCGATCGTGGGGGCCCACACCTCGCTCGGCACGACGCCGCTCGTCTCCTACGGCACCGAGGACCAGAAGAAGCGATGGCTCGCGCCGGCCGCGAAGGGCGACAGGCTGCTCGCGTTTTCCCTGACGGAACCGGGGTCGGGTAGCGACTCCGGCGCGGTGCACACGATCGCCGAGAAGGAGGGCGACGGCTGGACCCTCACCGGGACCAAGATCTACGTGACGAACGGGCGTGAGGCCGACACGATCGTGGTGATGGCGGCGAACGACCCGAAGAAGGGAGCGTCCGGTGGGGTCACGGCGTTCCTCCTCGACAAGGGCCTACCGGGCTTCACCGTCGGCCGGTGCGAGAAGAAGATGGGGCTCCATGGAACGTCGACGGCCGAGCTCATCCTCGACCACGTGCGGGTCGGGCCGGAGTGCGTCCTCCACGAGGTCGGGAAAGGGTTCCACGTCGCGATGACCGCCCTCGACGTCGGTCGGGTCTCCCTCGGGGCCGCGAGCCTTGGCGGGATGCAGTCGGCGTGCTCCGAGGCGCTCGCCTTCGCGCAGAACCGGACGCAGTTCGGGCTGCCGATCAGCGAGTACGAGGCGATCCAGTTCAAGCTCGCCGACATGGCGATGCGGATCCACGCGCTCCGGTTGATGGTCTACCACGCCGCCGCGAACCAGGACCGGCTCGGCAACGACCCGAGCACGTGGTCGCGGATCGAGCGGGCGACGAAGACCCGCGAAGCGGCCGTCGTCAAGTGCCTCGCCTCCGAATGGGCGAGCGAGGTCATCGACGAGGCGCTCCAGATCCACGGGGGGCTCGGCTACATCCGGGGCACGCCGATCGAGCGGGCGTACCGGGACGCCCGGATCTCCGAGATCTTCGAGGGGACGAACGAGATCCAGCGGGTCGTCATCGCGCGGGACCTGCTGGCGCGGGGCTTGTAGCCGCCCCGGCATCGTCCCGGAGCATCCGGCGCAGGACCTTCTGGACCGCGCTCTTCGGCAGCTCGGTCCGGAACTCGACCGAACGCGGCGCCTTGTAGTGGGCGATCCGCTCGCGGACGAACGCGATCAGCTCCGCCTCGGTGGCGGTCTGGCCGGTCCAAAGGACCACGAACGCCTTGACCACCTCGCCGAGACGATTGTCCGGAACGCCGACCGCCGCCGCCTCCGCGATGGCAGGGTGCTGGTAGAGGACCTCCTCGACCTCGCGGGGGTACACCTTGAACCCCCCGACATCGATCAGGTCCTTCCGGCGGTCGACGATGAACGCATACCCGTCGGAGTCAATCTTCGCGATATCGCCCGTCAGGAGCCAGTCCCCGAGCATCACGGCGGCGGTCTCGACGGGCGCGTTCGCGTACCCGAGCATCACCTGCGGACCCCGGACGGCGAGCTCGCCGACCTCCCCCGGGCCGAGGATCTTCGTGCGGTCCTCGAGGTCGTAGACACGCTGGTCCGTCATCGGCAGCGGGAGACCGATCGACCCGGTTCGGCGTTCGCCGCCGATCGGATTGGCGTGGGTGACGGGCGACGCCTCGGTGAGGCCATACCCCTCGATCAGGTTCCCGCCGGTCAGCTCCTCGAACCGGCGCGCGACCTCGGCGGGGAGCGGCGCGGAGCCGCTCACGCAGACCTTGATGGACCGGATGTCGGTCTTGCCGACGTCCGGGTGGTGGTTGATCGCGGCGTACAGCGCCGGGACGCCGGGCAGCTCCGACGGATGGTACTTGCCGATCATCTTCAGCGTCTCATCGGGGTCGGGCCGGTTTTCGAGGACGATCGTCGCTCCGTGCAGGAGCGGATAGTTCAGCGCGACCGTCATGCCGTAGACGTGGAAGAACGGGATCGTGGCGAGGACGATCGACTCGCCGGGCGGCTGGGCCGAGAACCAGGCCCGGCACTGCACCGCGTTCGCGACGAGATTCCGATGCGTGAGCATGGCGGCCTTCGGCCACCCCGTCGTGCCGCCGGTGTACTGGTACACTGCGACCTCCTCAGCGGGGTTCGTCGTCGGCTTCCGAAACGAGCCGGTCCCGGAGGTGAGGTGCCGCCACGGCCGCACGGCCGCCCCCTTCGGTACCCCGGTCGTCCGGCCCTGCTTATGCAGGACGAAGTTGACGAACCAGCGGGTC
>DASYOF010000072.1:0-2381 GCA_036007995.1 Thermoplasmata archaeon | reverse complement strand
CGACCTGCACCTAAGCGCCGCCTCTCATGTGCTTAGAGAGGCCGACGTTCGGACCACCTACCTCGAGGTCGCGGTAATCCACATACTTCACTCGACGGGCGGACCACCAGGCAGCGCGGACTACTTGGAGGGGTTGAAAGGGCTTCTCGGCGACCACGGCGTCCGACTATTCGATGTCGAACGGAAGTTTTCCAGACTCGAGAGAGACGTATCAGGGACAATCGGTGACGTCTACAGTCGCCTTTCGGGTGGCAAGATCCCGGACGCGAAAGAGTAGGTCGGGAAGCCCTCCCCCGGGGCGACCGGGGGAGGGGAAGGGGTTGGTTACCCGCGATTGGAGGAGGGATCGGCGGGTTCTAGGGTAGCCGTTGGGGGTCGATTTTGCCGGGGTATTCTCGTCACGCCGCGGCTTCGTAGTAGAACTCGCCCCGCTCGCGCTGCTCGCGGTCGAGAACGGAGCCTTCCCGATTGATCCGCGGACGGAGCGTCTCCGCGTCCCGGCGGAACGTGACCTGCACGTCCTTCAGGAGCTGGTTCATCCCGCCGCGCATCGCGAACGGCCCGGAGCCGGTCCCCGACGCGCCGTCCGGGCTCCCCTGGAACACCATCAGGGCGTCGGAGGCGAGGTCGAGGAAATAGACGTCGTGGTCGACGACGAGCGCACTGACCGCCTGGCGTTCGACCTGCCGACGGATCAGCTTGGCCATGGCGATCCGTTCGTCGGCGTCGAGGTACGCCGACGGCTCGTCGAGGAGGTAGAGGGTGGCCGGCCGGGCGAGCGCGAGCGCGACGGCGGCGCGCTGGAGCTCGCCGCCGGAGAGGTCGGGGAGCGCGACGTCGAGCAGGTTATCGAGGTGCAAGCCCGGCACGAGCTCGCGCTCGAACACCGCCACGTCGAACGTCGGGTCGCCGCGGAGCGCATCGAGCCTCTCCCGCAAGCTGGCCGGGCTCGTCGCCTTCAGGTACTGCGGTTTGTAGCTCACGGTCACCCCCGGAGGCGGGACCCCGCTCGTCGGAGGCTCGGCCCCGGCGAGCATCCGGACGAACGTGGTCTTGCCCGTGGCGTTCGGGCCGACGATCCCGACGGTTTCGCCTTTCGCGAGCTCCCCGGCCCCGACGCGCAGGTGGAAATTTGCGAACTTTTTCTCGAGCGCCGGGAACTGGATGAGGACGTTCCGCTGGGCCGCCAACTTCGGCGGATGGGCGACGAACCGGACCGGCTCCGTACGGAACCGGACGTTCTCGTCCTTCAGGTAGCCCGTGAGGTAGGTGTTGATCGCGCTTCGCATCGCGATCGGGTGCGAGATCACACCGAACGCGGCCTCTTCGCCGTAGACGAGGTGCGCCTGGTCGGCCAGGTAATCGAGCAGCGCGAGGTCGTGCTCGACGACGACGACGCTCTTCGTCTCGCCGAGCCGCCGCAGGAGCCTCGCGACCTCGAGTCGGTGCACGATATCGAGGTAGCTCGACGGTTCGTCGATCAGGTACAGGTCGGCGTCCGTGGCGATGGTGCGGGCGATCGCGAGGAGCTGGAGCTCCCCGCCCGAGAGCTCGGCGACCGGTCGGTCGGCCCGCCGCTCCAGCCCGACCGACCGGAGCGCTCGGGCGGAGTCGACGCCGGAGCGGTCGAGGAATTCGGAGGCGGTCCCTGGCTCCTCCGAGAACTTGTCCACGTACTGGGGTTTGAACACCGCCCGCAAGGTGCCGTCGGCCACCTTTTGGAAATGCGCGCGGAGCGCGGTGCCGCGGTAGTGCTCGAGCACGGCGTCCCAGGTCCCCGGGGTTTCGTAGTGGCCGAGGTTCGGGACCTCCACGCCCGCGAGCACGCGGAGCGCCGTCGACTTGCCCGTGCCGTTCGGCCCCAGGATGCCGGTGATCCCCTTCGGCGGCGGGAGCGGGAGCCGATAGAGACGGAATCCGTTGTACCCGTACCGGTGGACGATCTCCCGCTCGTCCGCCTCCGGGGTGTTGAGGATCTTGATCGCATCGAACGGGCACTTGTGCACGCAGATGCCGCAGCCGATGCAGAGCGTCTCGGAGATCACGGGCTTCCCGTCGGGGCCCTCGACGATGCACTCCTGGCCCATCCGGACCGGGGGGCAGTACGCCTGGCACTCCCACTGGCACTCCTTCGGGTGGCAGCGGTCCCGAAGGAGGATCGCGATCCTTGCCATCTAGCGCCCCCGACGATCCGAGAGGACCTTGCCGTCGAGCATCGTGATGTGGCGGGAGGCGCGGGCGGCCACGTCAGGGTTGTGGGTCACGACGACCAGCGTGGCACCGACCTCGCGTCGCACCCGCACCAGCAGGTCGAGCACCGCATCGGTGTTCGCCGAATCCAGCTCTCCCGTGGGCTCGTCGGCCAGCAGGAGCCCCGGACG